>CAVATZ010000053.1:0-15832 GCA_963591655.1 Clostridiales bacterium | reverse complement strand
TTAGAGCGCCGCCCTGTCACGGCGGAGGTCGTCGGTTCGATCCCGATCCGGGTCGGAGTGGAGGAGTTTGCATCAAGCAAACTCCGAAGCGATCTGACATGTGCCCCGAAGGGGGACATGCTTTCCGAAGGAAAGTTCATCGAGAACTTCCAGTTCGAGATGAATCCTTTGGACAATGATATCTAAATCGATATCCCAGAAAAAATTATGGATGGGTTCCCGAGTGGCCAAAGGGGACAGACTGTAAATCTGCTGTCAATGACTTCGGTGGTTCGAATCCACCCCCATCCATTTGGGGTCTTAGCTCAGCTGGGAGAGCATCTGCCTTACAAGCAGAGGGTCACAGGTTCGAGCCCTGTAGGCCCCATCAAAACGAGGATACGATATGTACCCTCGTTTTTTTTCGTATCTCCGCATTGACAATCCGCCTCTATAGTGCTTATATATAGGAGACAAAGGAATAAATGTCTTTGGGGCAGGTGAAACTCCTGACCGATGGTACAGTCCATGAACCTCCTGTGGAGGCCGATCCGGTGAAATTCCGGAACCGACGGTAAAGTCCGGATGGGAAAAGACAGCGGCAGCAGTATTCTTAGGATCATGCAG
The DNA here is from genome assembly GCA_963591655.1 of Clostridiales bacterium. Taxonomy (GTDB): domain Bacteria; phylum Bacillota; class Clostridia; order Lachnospirales; family Lachnospiraceae; genus Oribacterium. The sequence continues at coordinate 15,226 of CAVATZ010000053.1, read as the reverse complement.
GCGGCCGCAAGAATTCACATGGAGCTCTGAAGTCATTTACTTCAGAACTTTTTTTGTGGAGGAAAAACGTATGAAAGTAAATGTACAGCGGTTGACCCTGGCGGGAATTTTCGGAGGCATCGGCTTTGTGCTCATGTTCATGGGCATTTCCATTCCGATTCTGTCCCCCTTTGCACGACTTGACTTTTCCGGACTTCCGGAGCTGATCGGCGGATTTATGCTGGGCCCCTCCGGTGCGGTCGCCATCATTATCGTGAAGAATCTGCTGAAGCTGCTGACCCAGGGAAGCTCGTCCATGTTCACCGGCGAGGTGCAGAATGTGCTCCTGAGCATTGCCTATGTGCTGCCGGCGGTGCTCTACTATCAGAAGCATAAGACGAAAAGCGGCGCTATGATCGGCATTGTCATCGGCTCCGTGTGCAGCGTCATCGTGGCGATCTTCACCAACATTTACCTGATCTTCCCGGCCTATATCGCGCTCTACGGCATGAGCTGGGATTCCATCCTGGAGACCTGCCACGCCATCAATCCCTACATCACCAGCATTCCCACCTTCGTGATCTTCTCGGTACTGCCCTTCAACATCGTATCGAGAACGATTACTTCGGTGTTCACGGCGCTGCTGTATAAGCGGATCAGCGTGCCTCTGCGCCGGATGCTGGGAGAGCAGTCCAGAGTGGAATCCGTACAGAAGGAGGATATCGCATGAAATTCAGTGTGGATAAAAATTTAAGCTTTGCGGAAGCGGTGCAGCTTATGTTCGAAAAGCTGGGCACCGATAAGATCATGGCCCTGGCCAGCTCCGTCAACGATTATGTGATGGTACGGAATGTTAGCTGTCTCTTTTATGACGGGCTGGTGTTTTTCAAGACAGACAAAAATTTCCGGAAGACGCAGCAGCTTTTGCAGAATCCCCATGTGGCGCTGTGCTGGAGCGGCGTGCAAATCGAGGGGATCGCGGAGAACCGGGGGCTTGTGGTGGATGAGCCGGAGCGGAAGTTTGAGAAGCTCTACAAGCAGTATCTCTGGGGAAGCTACAATAAGTACTCTCACGAAGATACGGAGATCCTCATTGCGGTGCATCCCAAGTATGTGGAGGTCTGGGACACCAGCGAGGACAATTATGCGTACCAGATCTTCATCGACTTCGACAAGCAGTCGGTGGAGGTGAAGCCCTATGACAAGAATGAGAAGGCTTGACAGAGATTTTTCTTGACTAACCGGGGAAAGCGTCATAAACTGAACAAAATAAAAATGGCCTGCAGCGGAGGCGTATAAACCGCTCTCTGCGCAGGCTGAAGCTTATAAGGACTGCCTGCGGGAGCATCTGATCCGATACGGAACAGATGCCTCCGGCTGTCTTTTTTTTGCGGTAAAAGCAGAAAGGAGAGTATGAATTTATGCATGTTGTGAAGATCCTGTCGAAATCTGTGCGGGAATTCAAATTTGCATCCATGATGGCACCGTTGATGGTCAGCGGTGAAGTGGTGATGGAATGCATTATCCCCTTTGTCATTTCCAAGCTGATCAATCAGATCAAGGCGGGTGCGGGACTGAATGTGATTTTTTTCTATGGTGTGATCCTGGTGATCATGGCCATGATTGCCCTGCTGTTCGGCATCGCCGCCGGCAACTACTGCGCAACGGCTTCCACCGGCTTTGCCCGGAACCTGCGTAAGGATATGTTCTATAGAATACAGGGCTTTTCCTTCGAGAATATCGATCGCTTCGACACCGCTTCGCTGGTGACACGTATGACCACGGATGTATCCAATGTGCAGCTCGCCTACATGATGCTGACCCGTCTGGCCTTCCGTGCGCCGCTGATGATGATTTTCTCCTTCACCATGGCCTTCGTCATGGGCGGACGTATGGCCTGGATCTTTGTACTGACCATTCCTCTGCTGGGCGGCGGTCTGGCACTCGTGATGCGGCTGACCATGCCCCTGTTCCATGCGGTGTTCAAAAAGTATGACCGACTGAACGAGTCGGTACAGGAGAACATCAACGGCATGCGGGTGGTGAAGTCCTTCGTGCGTGAGGAATATGAGAAGCAGAAGTTTGACCGGGCTGCTGAGGAACTCTGCGGTGACTTCACCAAGGCCGAGAAGATTCTGGCCTTCAACAACCCCATGATGCAGTTCTGTCTTTACGTGGTGATGGTCTTCGTGCTGAGCTTCGGCTCCTACACCATCATCAGCTCCCGGGGCAGCCTTCTGGATGTGGGACAGCTCTCCGGACTGCTCACCTACAGCTTCCAGATCCTCATCAGTCTGATGATGATTTCCATGGTCTTCGTGATGGTGACCATGTCCATTGAGTCCAGCAAGCGTATCGCGGAGGTGCTGGTGGAGGAGAGTACACTTCACAATCCGCCGCAGCCTGTGATGGAGGTGCCGAACGGCGACATTGACTTCAATCATGTGAACTTCAAATACCAGAAGAACGCAGAGCGTTTCGTGCTCTCCGACATTGACCTCCACATCAAGAGCGGTGAGACCGTGGGTATCCTGGGCGGCACCGGCTCCTCCAAGTCCTCGCTGATCCAGCTGATTTCCCGGCTCTATGATGCCACAGAGGGTAATGTCATGGTGGGCGGACAGGACGTAAGGAACTACGATCTGCGGACCCTCCGGGATCAGGTGGCCGTGGTGCTGCAGAAGAACGTGCTGTTCTCCGGCTCCATCAAGGAAAATCTCCGCTGGGGCAACCCCAATGCCACCGATGAGGAGCTGGTGGAGGCCTGCCGTCTGGCGCAGGCGGATGAGTTCATCCAGCTTTTCCCGGATAAATATGATACGCATATCGAGCAGGGCGGCTCCAATGTCTCCGGCGGACAGAAGCAGCGTCTCTGTATCGCCCGGGCACTTCTCAAGAAGCCCCGTGTGCTGATTCTGGACGATTCCACCTCAGCCGTAGATACCAAGACGGATGCCCTGATCCGCAAGGGCTTCCAGGAGTTCATTCCGGAAACCACGAAGATCATCATTGCACAGCGCGTGTCCTCGGTGGAAGAGGCCGACCGCATTATCGTGTTGAACGGCGGACGGATCGACGATATGGGAACCCATGCAGAGCTGCTGGAGAGAAGCCCCATCTACCGTGAGGTCTACATTTCACAGAATAAGAAAGGAGAAGAGGAATGAGTGAGCAGAACAAAGCAAAGCGCCCGGGCAATCTGATGGGCACCATGAAGCGGCTGATCTCCATGCTGTTCCGCTTCTACCCGGTGCTGCTGCCCTTTACCATCGGCTGTATTCTGGTCAATGCCTGCGTTTCGGCATTGCCGTCCCTGTTCCAGCAGCGGATCATCGCGCTGATTGAGCTTTCCTGGCGGGACGGAGACTGGGCCGGCGTGTCCGGAAAGATTCTTCGTCTGGTGAGCATTCTGGCCTCCATGTATGTGGTGTCCCTGATCGCGGGCCTCATTTACAACCGTACCATGGCCATCATTACCCAGGGCTCCCTGAAGAAGTTCCGTGAGCAGATGTTCAACGGCATGCAGGATCTGCCCATCCGCTACTTCGACACCCACAATCACGGCGATATCATGAGCTACTATACCAATGATATCGACACGCTGCGGCAGATGATTTCCATGAGTATTCCGCAGGCGCTGGTGTCCTTCGTGTCGGTGGCCACCATTTTCTGCATCATGCTGTACTATTCCATCTGGCTGACCATTCTGGTGGTGGGCGGTGTTCTGCTCATGACCCGGGTGGTGAAGAAGGTCGGCGGCGGCTCCAGCCGTTATTTCCTCCGGCAGCAGCAGGAGGTGGCCAGAACCGAGGGCTTTATCGAGGAAATGATGAACGGCCAGAAGGTCATCAAGGTCTTTAACCACGAGGAAGCGGCAGAGGCCGATTTCGACAAGATCAATGACGAGCTCTTCCGGGTTTCGGAGAAGGCCAATAAGTATGCCAATACCCTGATGCCGATTCTCATGAACATCGGAAACATTCTCTATGTGGTGGTGGCCATTGTGGGCGGCGTGCTGCTGGCGGTGAAGGCACCGAACCTGAGCCTTTCCGGCATGGCACTCAGCATCTCCATCACCGTACCCTTCCTAAACATGACCAAGCAGTTCGCGGGTCAGATCGGACAGGTGTCCAATCAGATCAATGCGGTGGTCATGGGTCTTGCGGGTGCGCAGCGTATCTTCGCCCTGCTGGACGAGGAGCCGGAGGCAGACGAGGGCTTCGTGGAGCTGGTGCAGTGCAAAGAGGAAAACGGAAAGATCACGGAGACCAGCGAGCGTACGGAAATGTGGGCCTGGAAGAATCCCCGGGCCGAGGGCGGTGCGGACTATCGTCGTCTGGCGGGTGATGTGGTGCTGAAGGATGTGGACTTCTCCTATGACGGCAAGAAGACCATTCTGCAGGGCATCAATGTCTTCGCCCGGCCGGGTCAGAAGGTGGCCTTTGTAGGTGCCACCGGTGCCGGCAAGACCACCATCACCAACCTGATCAACCGCTTCTATGATATCCAGAGCGGTACCATCACCTACGACGGCATCGACATTAAGAAGATCAAGAAGGCAGAGCTGCGCCGCTCCCTGGGCATCATCCTGCAGGATACGGTGCTGTTCACCGGCACGGTGATGGACAATATCCGTTACGGCAAGCTGGATGCCTCCGATGAAGAGTGTATGGCGGCGGCCAGACTGGCCGGTGCCGACGACTTCATCCGCCGTCTGCCCATGGGCTACGATACAGAGATCAAGGGTAACGGCGCGAACCTTTCCCAGGGCCAGCGGCAGCTTTTGTCCATTGCCCGGGCGGCCGTGGCAGATCCGCCGGTTATGATCATGGATGAAGCCACCAGCTCCATCGATACCCGCACCGAGGCGATCGTGCAGAAGGGCATGGATGCCCTGATGGCGGGCAGAACCGTATTTGTCATTGCCCATCGTCTCAGCACGGTACAGAATTCCGACGTGATTATGGTGCTGGATCATGGTAAGATTATTGAGCGAGGCAGCCACGCGGAGCTGATTGCCGCAAAGGGCAATTATTATCAGCTGTACACCGGTGCCTTCGAACTGGAGTAAGATGATGCGGACAGCATAAAAGGAGGAGAGTCATGACAGAAAAACAGGAGATGGCGCAGGCTTTTCACAATAAGGGCTACAACTGTGCACAGGCAGTGGCCTGCAGCTTCTGCAGCGATTTCGGCATTTCTCAGGAGGAGATGTTCCGGATCGCCGAGGGCTTCGGACTGGGCATGGGCATGATGGAGATGTGCGGTGCGCTGTCCGGCATGATGATGGTCATCGGCCTGGCCAACAGCGTCGGCGACCTGGAGAAGGGCAAGGCCACCAAGGCGGACACCTATCGAAAGGTCAAGACATATGCAGAGCGTTTCCGGGAGCAGAACGGCTCCTACCTCTGCCGGGAGCTGAAGGGCGTGGAGACCGGCAAGGTGCTGCGCAGCTGTCCGGACTGCATCAACGATGCGGTGGCGCTGACCGAGGCCTACCTTGCGGAGCATCCGCCGGTGCAGGCATAAATGCTGTACGATAAGGATATACGGGAGCCGCTCTTCTCCTTTCTGGAGGAGAGCTACGGCAAGACCCGTATGATCGAGGAAAAAATGATGGGCATCTCCCGGGCCGACATTGTCATGGTCACGGAGGATGCCTTTTATGGCATTGAGATCAAAAGCGACGCCGATACCTACACCCGCCTGTCCCGGCAGGTGACGGACTACGACTATTATTTCGACTATAATTATATCGCGGTGGGCACGCGGCATGCGGCGCATGTGGCGGAGCATGTGCCGGAATACTGGGGCATCATCACCATAGAGGAGCTGCCGGAGGGGCCGGATTTTTATATTTTCCGGCGGCCGCAGCCCAATCCCCGCATGGATGTCCGCCTGAAGCTGAGCCTTCTCTGGCGGCCGGAGCTGGCGGCGCTGCAGTCCCTGAACGAGCTGCCGGCCTATGCATATAAGCCGAAGAAATTCGTGATCGGAAAGCTTGCAGAGAAGATACCCTATGAAATTCTCCGGTACCAGATGAGCACGCTGCTGTTTGAACGCGACTATGCTGCCTTGGAGGAAGAGATACAGCGCGTCCGGAACGAGCGGCGGCAGAAGGCCGGCAGCAGCTCCGGGACAATGTCTTCGGGCCGTCGGCGCCGGCGGGAGCCCTCGCTTCTTGTGCGCCGGGTGGTGAAGAAGGGGAAGCGCGGAAAGAAATGAAAATAGCTATGAGACCTAGTGAAAAATACAATAGGGCATGAAGCTACGGTAAATGCATTATTTCGAGAAAAGCATGCTAGAATAGACGGTATCATAGGGAGGACAGATATGGAAAGCTTTTTTATCGCCATGAATGCAGTGATCCCGTTTCTCTGCTACATGCTCTACGGCTACTTTTTCCGGCGCATCGGCATCACGGATGATGCCTTTTACAAGAAACTCAACAAATTCATCTTCTGGGGTCTGTTTACCGTCATGATGTTCAACAACATGTACAACATGGACCTCTCCATGATGCCGAAGCTGAGCTTCATTCTCTTTGCCTGGGGCACACTGGGAGGTCTGATCCTTCTGCTGGTGCTGATTCTGCCCCGGATCTGCAAAACGAAGCCCCGCTGCAGCGTCATCATCCAGGGCATTTATCGCAGCAATGTACTGCTTTTCGCGGTGCCGCTGTCAGAAAGCATATTTGGCAGTGAGGGCGCGGCCCTCGGCAGTATTCTCGTGGCCCTGATCGTGCCGGTTTACAATGTGTCTGCCGCCATTCTCTTTGCCTGCTTTGATGAGCGGAACGCAAAGCCCAGCGCCGCAGACATTATCCGGAAGGTGCTGGTGAACCCCCTGATTCTCGGCACCATTGTGGGACTTCTGTTCCTGCTCTTGCACATCCCGGTGCCGAAGGCGCTGCTGACGCCCATCGGAAAGTTTGCCTCCATGGCATCGCCGCTGGCGATTTTCGGTCTGGGCGGTACCCTGTACTTCTCGAACATTGCCAAAAACCTAAAGTATATCGGCTTTGTGCTGGTGATGAAGCTGCTGGTGGTGCCGGCGGTGATCATCGCGCTGACCACGCTGCTGCCCTTCAGCAATGTGGAGCGCTTCCTGCTGGTGGCCGTGTATGCCACGCCTATTGCGGCGGCCTCCTTCCCCATGGCGCAGAACATGGGCGGAGACGGTGAGCTGGCGGCACAGCTCGTGGCCATCAGTACCGTGGCGTCCGTGTTTACATTGTTCCTGTGGATCTTTATCATGAGCAGCACAGGGCTGATCTAAAGCTGTTTTTCACAACAAAAGCGAAGGATTTCTAAGAAGATAAGAGGATTCTGAGATTGAAAAGGAATCCTCTTTTTTGTATGATAACTACAGTGTGTTAAAAATTTCACCACGCCTCCGTTCGGGTCAAGCGGACCTGTCCGGTAGCGTGGATGGCAATAGTTTCCGTCCATAGGGACGGGTCTGGAGGCATTATGGCAGAGAATATGAGGCAGGAGCTCCTGGCGGGCTTTCAGCGGGTTTTCGGAGATATTGAGGGCACGAAGACCTATTTTGCACCGGGCAGAGTGAATCTGATCGGTGAGCATACGGACTACAACGGCGGGCACGTTTTCCCCTGTGCTCTGACCATCGGCACCTATGCCTGCGTCCGGAAGAGAAGCGACCGGAAGCTGCGCTTTTACTCCGTGAACCTCACAGGAAACGGCGTGGTGGAAAGCAGTCTGGACGATTTCCGTCCCCTGCAGGACGATTCCTGGACGGCGTATCCGAAGGGCGTGATGTGGGCCTTTGAGAAGCGGGGCATGAAAATGGACTGCGGCCTGGATTTCGTGGTTTACGGCAACATTCCCAACGGCTCCGGCCTTTCCTCCAGCGCTTCCCTCGAGGTGCTGACGGGCTTTGTGCTCCGGGATCTCTACGGCTTTGATGTCAGCAACATCGATCTGGCGCTCATCGGCCAGGACGGCGAGAATCATTACAACGGCATGAATTGCGGCATCATGGATCAGTTCGCCAGCGCCATGGGCAAGACCGACTGTGCCATCTTCCTGGATACGGCAACCCTGCACTATGAGTATGCACCGGTGAAGCTGTCCGGCATGAAGCTGATCGTCACCAACACGAATAAGAAGCATAAGCTGGTGGGCTCCGCCTACAATGATCGCCGGAGAGAGTCCGAGGAGGCGGTAGAGGCGCTGCAGAAGGTGGTGGACATCAAGGCACTGGGTGAGCTTTCCGATGCGGACTTTGAGAAGTATGCTTACGCCATCACAGATCCGGTGGTGCTGAAGCGTGCCCGTCATGCGGTCTATGAGAACAACCGGACACTGAAGGCGGTACAGGCTCTGAAGGACGGCGATCTGGAGACCTTCGGTGCGCTGATGAACGCATCTCATGTTTCCCTGCGGGATGACTATGAGGTGAGCTGTCACGAGCTGGATGTGCTGGCAGAGACCGCATGGACGGTGCCCGGTGTGCTGGGCTCCCGGATGACCGGCGGCGGCTTCGGCGGCTGTACCGTATCCATCGTGCGGGATGAAGCCATTGCCGACTTCGAAAAGATCGTAGGAGAGACCTATAGGAAAGAAATCGGCTATGACTGCACCTTCTATGTGGTTTCTATAGGAAACGGCCCCGCAGAAATTTAAGATAAAGAGCAGACGATGAGGAGGAAAAGCAAATGAAAATTCTGGTAACCGGCGGTGCGGGCTATATCGGCAGCCACACCTGTGTGGAGCTTCTGGACAACGGCTATGAGGTTGTGATCCTGGATAACCTCTATAACTCCAATAAGAAGGCGGTGGACCGCATTGAGGAGATCACCGGCAAGAAGGTGAAGTTCTACCAGACAGATATGCTGGACAAGCCCGGTATGGACGTGATTTTCCAGGAGAACCCGGATATCTCTGCCGTGATCCACTTTGCGGGCCTCAAGGCCGTGGGCGAGTCCGTGCACAAGCCCATCGAGTATTATCAGACCAACATCAACGGCACCCTGAACCTGGTGGACGTGATGCGGCAGCACAACTGCAAGAACATCATTTTCTCCTCCTCCGCGACCGTTTACGGCGACCCGGCGCAGATCCCCATCACCGAGGAATGCCCGAAGGGCACCTGCACCAATCCCTACGGCTGGACCAAGTGGATGCAGGAGCAGATACTGACCGACATTCATACTGCAGACCCGGAGTGGAACGTGATCCTGCTTCGCTACTTCAACCCCATCGGTGCCCACAAGTCCGGTCTCATCGGTGAGGATCCGAAGGGCATCCCCAACAACCTGCTTCCGTATGTGGCACAGGTGGCCATCGGCAAGCTTCCTGAGGTCAATGTCTTCGGCAATGATTACGATACACCGGACGGCACTGGCGTCCGCGACTATATCCATGTGGTGGATCTGGCCAGAGGCCATGTGAAGGCGGTGGAGCGCTTCGCGAAGAAGGACGGCGTATTCATCTGCAACCTCGGCACCGGCAAGGGTTATTCCGTGCTGGATGTGGTGCATGCCTTTGAAAAGGCCTGCGGCAAGAAGCTGCCGTATGTTATCCGGCCGCGCCGCGCCGGAGACATTGCCACCTGCTACTCCAGCCCGGAGAAGGCAGCGAAGGAGCTGTCCTGGACGGCAGAGTATGATCTTGAGGATATGTGCCGTGACTCCTGGAACTGGCAGTCCAAGAATCCCAACGGCTACAATTCATAAAAGGAGCGAAGCATGGAGCTGGTACAGGAAAACATCAAAAAACTGGCAGCATATGCATTAAAGACCGGACTGATCCGGGAAGAGGATCTCTGGTGGGCAGTGAATACCATTTTGCTGCAGCTGAAGCTTTCGGAGACAGCTGTGGATGCGGCTTCCGTGAAGGCAGAGGCAGCAGCCATTCCGGCGGAGGCCGTGGCAGACGGCTCCTATCTGGAAGCCGTGCTGAAGACATTAACCGATTATGCAGTGGAGCAGGGCCTCACAGAGGGCGACAGCGTGGTCTTCCGGGACCTGTTCGACACGAAGCTCATGGGCGCACTTACGGCGCGGCCCTCCGAGGTGGTGCGGGACTTCCAGGCAGCCTATGCCGAGAGCCCGGAGAAGGCCACGGACTTCTACTATGACTTCAGCCGGAACACGGACTATATCCGCCGCTACCGGGTGAAGAAGGACATGAAGTGGAAGGCGGCCACAGAGTATGGGGAGCTGGACATCACCATCAATCTGAGCAAGCCGGAGAAGGACCCCAAGGCCATCGCGGCAGCGGGCCGGGCGAAGCAGACGGGCTATCCCAAGTGTCAGCTTTGCCGGGAGTGCGAAGGCTATGCAGGCCGGGCAGACTATCCGGCCCGGGAGAACCACCGCATCATTCCGATCACCATTCAGGGAAAGCCCTGGGGCTTCCAGTATTCGCCCTATGTGTATTACAACGAGCACTGCATCGTTCTGAATACGGCGCATACGCCCATGAAGATCGATCGGGCGGCCTTCCGGAAGCTCTTTGACTTCGTGGCCATGTTCCCGCATTACTTTGTGGGCTCCAATGCGGATCTGCCCATCGTGGGCGGCTCCATCCTGGCCCATGAGCACTTCCAGGGCGGACATTATGATTTCGCTATGGCCAAGGCGCCGGTGGAGAGAAGCTTCACGGTGCCGGGCTATGAGGATGTGGCGGCCGGCGTGGTGAAGTGGCCCATGTCGGTGATTCGTCTTTCTGGCACGGACACAGAGCGGATCACGGAGCTGGCGGACCGGATTCTCACGAAGTGGAGAAGCTACACGGATGAGAGTGCCTTCATCTTCGCGGAGACTGAGGGTGTGCCGCATTCCACCATTACCCCCATCGCCCGGAAGCGGGGTGAGCACTTCGAGCTGGATCTCGTGCTGCGGAACAACATCACCACGGAGGAGCATCCTCTGGGCGTGTTCCATCCCCATGCGAAGCTCCACCACATCAAGAAGGAAAACATCGGCCTCATCGAGGTAATGGGACTGGCGGTGCTCCCGGCGCGGCTCAGGAAGGAGCTGGAGGATCTGAAGACGGCAATTCTGACCGGGGAGGACCTCGCGAAGTCGGAAGCGCTGGCAAAGCATGCCGCATGGGTGGCAGAGTTCCTGCCGCAGTATGACAGTGTCAATGCCGAGAACCTGGAGGGCATTCTGCAGGCCGAGGTCGGCAAGGTCTTCCTGCATGTGTTGGAGGACGCCGGTGTCTACAAGCGCACACCGGAGGGCCAGGCGGCCTTTGACCGGTTCATTCAAACGATTTAAAAAGATATTGTGAATTGCTTTGCGAGAGCAGAGAAGAGTATCCACGGCAGTTGTCCGTGGGTGCTCTTTTTTATAGCCATAACAAACTGGATGAAAATTCTTCCGAAACATAATTATAAAAATAGTTTTCACTGCGGCGGAGGCGTGGTATAATCAACGCATAATTATAAATGCAGGCAGCGCAGGGAAATGCGCTGCCGGAACAGGGGGATACCATGGAGCAGAGCTATCAGAAGATCAACATTACCGGAGTGGATGCGCCGCTGAAGGTGCGGAAGGGACATTTCGCCAGCAACCATGCCCATACCAATTATTACCTGGATCTCACGACATTGAAGACAAGAGCCAGCGAGGCCATGAGCATAGCATCGGCACTGTGCAGCCGTTATCTCTATGGTACAGTGATTGACACCATCGTCTGCATGGAGGGCACTGAGGTCATCGGCGCGTATCTTGCCGAGGAGCTGACGAAGAGCGGCTTCCTGAACACCAACGCCCACAAGACCATCTATGTGGTGACGCCGGAGTACAATTCCAATTCCCAGATCATCTTCCGGGACAATACGAAGAATATGATTGCCGGAAAGAACGTGCTGGTGCTGGAGGGCACCATTTCCACAGGCCGCACCGTGAACCGCATGCTGGAGGCCATTCAGTACTACGGCGGCAGAGTGGCCGGTATTTCCGCCATCTTCTCCGCCCTGGAGGAGATCAACGGTCTCCGGGTGCTGGCGGTATATGACAAGACCCAGCTGCCGGATTATGTCAATGTTGACTACCGGAGCTGCCCGCTCTGCCGCGCCGGTGAGAAACTGGACGGCCTGGTGAATGCATTCGGTATATCGATGCTGTAAAATTTTTCCGCTGGTTCGCCTGCCGTACTTATGGTAAAATAACTAGGAGCATATAAAATCACAGGGGATATGGGCCGCGTGCTCGTATCCTCTTTTTTTAGGGGGATGATACACATGACGGATGCCGAACAGAGAGAGGCCGCGCGACAGTTTATCAACAAGTGGGCCAATGGCGGTGATGAGAAGCAGGACTGCCATCCGTATTGGCTGGGGATGCTGCAGAATGTCCTTGGTGTGGCAAATGCGATCGACTACATTCAGTTCGAGAAGCCGGTGAAGCTGCCGGAGGGAGATGGGAAGATTCATACCCGCTACATTGACGGCTACATCAAGGATGTGAAGGCATTGATCGAGCAGAAGGGATCCTCCCATAAGCTGGATGAGAAGGAACCGCAGTCCGGCGGGGAAATGCTGACACCCTACGAGCAGGCCAAGCGCTACAATGACAATCTGCCGAGCTCGGAGAAGGCGAGATGGATCGTCACCTGTAACTTCGCAGAGCTCTGGATCTATGACATGGACACAGTTGTACCGGAGCCGGTGAAGATTGCGCTTCCGGATCTTCAGTCCAAGTATCCGCTGCTGGATTTCCTTGTGAAGAAGGAAACGAAGGCGCTTTCCCATGAGATGGAGGTGTCTATCAAGGCCGGTGACATCGTCGGCCTCATTTACGATGCCTTTCTGAAGCAATACGGCATTTCGGAGACGGGGAGCAAGGATGAGAGCGAAGCGGAGAAGGAGAAGCGGGAGCACAAGCTCCGCAGCCTGAATGCACTCTGTGTGCGGCTGGTATTCCTGTTCTATGCAGAGGATGCCGGGATCTTTGAGCGTGCGCAGTTCCATGACTATTTGGAGAGTTTTGCAGCACCCAATTGCAGAAATGCTTTGGTGCGCCTCTTCCGCATCCTGGACACGCCGATTGCAGAGCGGGAGGAGTATCTGGAGGAGAATTTGGCAGCATTCCCCTATGTGAACGGCGGACTCTTTCGAGATGAAAACATTATCATCCCGCAGATTAGTGAAGAGATCCGAAGTCTTCTGCTGAACAAAGCCTCCGAGAACTTCAACTGGCGGGATATCAGCCCGACCATCTTCGGCGCGGTATTCGAGTCAACCCTGAACCCGGAGACCCGTCGCGCCGGTGGTATGCATTACACATCGGTGGAGAACATTCACAAAGTCATTGATCCGCTGTTTTTGGATGACCTGAAAGCAGAGTTCAAGGAGATCTGCGCTATTTCGCAGCCCCGCAGCAAGAAAAATAAGCTGGATGCCTTCCAGCAGAAGCTGTCCTCCATTGTCTGTCTGGATCCTGCCGCCGGAAGCGGAAATTTCCTCACGGAAAGCTATCTCAGCCTTCGCCGCCTGGAGAATCAGGTTATCTATGAAAAGACCGCAGGGCAGATGTCCTTCGCGCATGAGGACGGCGGCCTGATCCAGGTGTCCATCCAGCAGTTCTACGGCATTGAGATCAATGACTTCGCCGTGACGGTAGCGAAGACGGCGCTGTGGATCGCGGAATCCCAGATGCTGGAGGAGACGAAGGAGCTGATCTATGGCTTTAATCAGGACTTCCTGCCGCTCAAGACCTATGTGAATATCACAGAGGGCAATGCTCTCAGGCTCGACTGGAACGACGTCGTGCCGAAGGAGAAGTTAAGCTATATCATGGGAAATCCGCCGTTTGTCGGTTATTCCCTGCAGAGCAAGGCGCAGAAAGAAGACATTCTTTCTGTCTATGTCGACGAAAAGGGCAAGCCGTACAAGACTGCCGGAAAAATTGACTATGTGGCCGGATGGTATTTTAAGGCTGCGCAGCTGATGGAGGGAACAAGCATCCGGACGGCGCTGGTATCCACAAATTCCATCACACAGGGGGAGCAGGTGGCAGGCATTTGGAAGCCGCTGTATGATCGCTTTGGCATTCATATCGATTTTGCGTACCGGACATTTATCTGGGACAGCGAGGCCAGCTTAAAGGCGCATGTCCATTGCGTGATTGTTGGGTTCAGTGTTGCGGCGAATCCGGCAAAGCATCGCATTTATGTTGATGGAAGCGTGAAAGAGGCGGAGAATATCAATGCGTATTTAGTTGCGGCAGAAAATGTATTTATTGAGGCTAGGACAAAACCCATTTGCGATGTGCCTATATTACAGAATGGCGGAAAGCCGACAGAGGGTGGTCATCTGATATTGACAATAGATGAGTACAGAGAGCTGGTAAGGAAAGAACCATTATCAGAGCAGTTTATTCGTCCTTACATGATGGGAAAGGATTTTATCCAAAGAAAGCCGCGCTATTGTTTATGGCTTGTAGGCGCTAATCCTGCGTCACTAAAAAAATGCCCGGAAGTGATGAAGAGAGTTGATGCCGTGAAACAATTTCGGCTTGCAAGTCCCAAGGAAGCAACAAGACGAAAAGCAGAAACGCCAATGCTGTTTGATGAAGTTAGAGAGTGCAGCAGCGCTTATGTTGCAATCCCGAAGGTCTCCTCGGAAAATAGGCGATACATACCGATGGAGTATTTGTCAAAGGAGATTATCCCTGGAGATTCGATATTTATGATGCAGAATGCTACACTTTATAGCTTTGGGATTCTTACATCTAATGTACATATGGCATGGATGAGAGCAGTGTGTGGTCGGCTGAAAAGTGATTATAGATATTCTGGCAATATCGTCTACAACAACTTCCCCTGGCCGTCACCGACCGATACCCAGAAGCAGAAGATCGAGCAGACCGCCCAGGCCATCCTGGATGCCCGCGCATTGTACCCGGACTCATCATTGGCAGACCTCTACGATGAGCTGACCATGCCGCCGGAGCTTCGGAAGGCTCACCAGTTGAATGACAAGGCAGTGATGCAGGCCTACGACTTCGACATTAAGACCACCACGGAGAGCAGCTGCGTAGCAGAATTGATGAAGATGTACCAGCAATTGACGGAGAAGAAGTAAGGAACCTATGGGACTGATTGGAAATATCCAGTGGTTTTTGTGCTATAATATCCTCATTCGTGAAGAATCTCTTGTTTAGTAAACAAACGCAGTATTTAAGGAGATGTGAATATGGGAAGCTACTTGAACCCCGGAAGTGAACGATTCCGTACAAGCTTACGTTCACAGATCTATGTAGACAAGT
>CAVATZ010000052.1:0-16416 GCA_963591655.1 Clostridiales bacterium | reverse complement strand
CCTGGGAGACCGGCGGATGGCGGAGTATGCCTTTTCGACAGCGGACGATTTTTGCTGTCGCTGCCGGGAGAACGGAATAGAGATAGATGTCATACTGGTGACGCGCTATCCGGCGGTGGCAGCACTTCTGGGCGGTCGGGCGATTCGCGTGGTGATGAATCCGGATCCGGATCAGAGCGACAGCGTGAAGCATGGTTTGCGGGCCTGTGCAGAGAATGCAGAGGCCTGCCTTTTTATGTCCTGCGACCAGCCCTTTCTGTCGGCGGAGAGCCTCTGGAAGCTGACGATGGCCTTTCAAGCGGATCCCACCCGGCCCTATCGGCTTTCCTTTGCGGGGGAAGCGGCGATGCCGGCCATCTTCCCGCGGGCGCTTTTTCCGCGGCTGCTGACCCTCACCGGGGATCGGGGCGGCGGTGCCATTTTGCGGGATCCGGCGGTGCATACCGGCCTTGTGGAGGCGGGAGCAGCCCGGGAGCTGATGGATATTGACACAGAGGAGGCATTAGCGGCAGCAGCAGTGCTGCTGCAGACTGCCGAAGAGGACCGGCACAGCTGATGTTCGCTGCAATTCCCGGGCGATTCGGAGCTGATTATCAGTAAAGCACCAATCCTGGCCTGTGACGGTATCCTGTATACAAGCGCTGCCGGGGACCATTGTCGGGAGCGGATCCAGCTGGTTCAGGAAAATGCAGTCGGCCAGGGCTTCCCGGTTGAGCACAAGCCCCAGGGCTGCCGGGCTGCTTTCTGTCGGAGCAGCTGCAGAGGGATGGGCAGCAGGTTTGCGGCTCGACCGGCACAGCCAAGCCCGGTCCGAGGTCGGCAGCGCAGACAGGATCTCCCGATAGCGTTCCGGGCGATGACAGACCGCATCCAGCGGCTGTCCGATGCCGGAGGCCCCCACCATGAGAATGCTTTGCTGACTGCCGAGAGGGATCACCGGCTCATGGGCAGCGTGGGCCTTCAGAGGCAGTCGCCGGGAGCCGTCCGCTTCCACCAGAATGTAGGGAAAGACCCGGAGCAAGGGCTGAAAGTCAGACAGCGCGGGCTTCGCAAGCTTTGGCGTCGTAGCCACTGGGCTCAGCGTAAGCTTGGCTTGTGGGGCGCCCAGTGGCTGTCTTGACGGCATACGACTGCCCAGCACTACGACCCGGTGACCGCGGGAGAGCAGACGTTCTGCTTCCCGGAGAACCCGGGTGCAGTGCGCTTCTTCGTTCTTCGTGCCGAATACATTGCCCTCAGCTGCCGGAGCGGCGTCGATCAGGGGGCATTCCGGGAAGGGCAGAAAATGAGTGGTGGTGGTGAGCAGCACGGGGGCAAGGTCCGACAGCTCTGCCGCCAGGGTGCGGAGAAGCGTGGTTTTGCCGCCGCTGCCGATGACCGAAGTGATGCCCGGCCGGATGTCCAGTGCCTGTGAAAAATGCAGCATGGTTTAGTCCCTCCATACGTGATACACTAGAGTTGTTTGGCACTGTGGCGATATGGTGCTAAACAACTAAGAGTGTACGAGAATTTTGCTATATATGCAATGATGCAGAAGAGGAGGAAATATATGTATCTGGATTGTAAGAAGAAGCCCTGCCCGCAGCCGGTGGTGCTGTCCTTGAAGGCGCTGAAGGAGCTTCCGGCGGGAGAGGTTCTGGAGGTTGAGGTGGACAACCGGGCAGCTGTAGAGAACCTGTCACGGATGGCGTCGGAGAAGAAGTGCAGTGTGAAGATCACTGAGAAGGAGGGTGCTTTTCTGCTGACCCTGACACCTGAGGGAACGGCAGCAGAAAGCGATCTTTCCGCAGAGCAGGAGGCGAAGAATTACTGCTCTCCCGAGAGTCTGCAGCAGCCGGTCGGTCCCTTTGTGGTGGCCGTCGGCACCAATGAAATGGGTCAGGGAGATTCGCAGCTCGGAAAGGTGCTGATCAAGGGCTATCTTTATGCGCTGGCGCAGCTTTCGGACGAGCTGCTGCCGAAGGTGGTGCTTTTCTTCAACGGCGGCGCCAAGCTGACGGTCGAGGGCTCGGAATCTCTGGCGGACATCAAGGCGCTTTCAGAGCGCGGCGTGGAAATCCGCACCTGCGGCACCTGTCTGGATTTCTATGGCATCAAGGAGAAGCTGGCGGTCGGCATCGTGACAAATATGTATGATATCTGCGAGACCATGGCGAAGGCCGGAAAGTGCGTGCGGATCTGATGATCTATCTCAACCATGCCGCCACCTCTCTGCAGAAGCCGGAGAGCGTGGCCGCGTCCATGCTGCAGGCGCTCCATTACGGCAGTGTCGCCCGGGGCGTGAGCGAGTGCTCCCTGTCCATGGCGCGGCAGATCACACAGCTCAGAATGACGCTGGCAGAGCTCTTCGGTTTTTCGCATCCGGAGCGGGTGATCTTCACCAAAAATGTGACTGAGGCGTTGAATCTGGTGCTCTTTGGGCTCCTGCAGCCGGGAGATCATGTGATTTCCACGGATCTTGACCATAATGCGGTGCTGCGGCCGCTGTATCTTCTGGAAAAGCAGGGGGTGGCCGTGGACTTCGCAGCCGCGGATCGGCAGGGAAATATTTCCTATGAGGCACTGGAAAGGCTTTTCCGGCCCGATACCCGGGCACTGGTCTGCACCCATGCCTCGAATCTTACGGGAAATGTACTGCATATCAGGGAAATGTCGGCGATCGCACATCGACACGGGGCGCTGTTGATACTGGATGCCGCGCAAACTGCCGGCGAACGGCCCATTCATATGGAAAAAGACGGCATTGACGTGCTTTGCTTTACGGGGCATAAGGCCCTGATGGGCCCCCAGGGAACAGGGGGATTGCTGCTGTCCCCATCGGTGTCGCTGCGGCCGCTGATTTCCGGCGGCACCGGCATCCTTTCCTTTGAGAGAGAACAGCCGCTGGCCTATCCGGAGCACCTGGAGGCGGGAACGTTGAACGGTCCGGGACTTTGTGGCCTGCTGGCAGCGGTGCAGTTCCTGCAGAAAACCGGTGTGGAGACGGTGCAGAAGCGGCTGCAGGAGATGACCGCAGCCTTCTATGCCGGGGTACGGGAAATACCGGGTATCACGATATACGGTGATTTTCAGGACTTTCCGGCGCTTGCTGATCATGGCCCCATTGTGGCACTGAATCTGGTGGGCATCAGCTCTGCAGAGCTTGCGGAGATTTTGTCCTCGCAGTACGGCATTGAGGTGCGGGCCGGCGGCCACTGTGCACCGAGAATGCATGAGGCACTGGGCACCCGGGACACCGGTGCCGTGCGCTTCAGCTTCGGTTACTTCACAGAAGAAGGTGAAGTGCGGGCGGCGGTACAGGCCCTGCGGGAGATCAGCGAAATGCTGCAGGAGGAAGAATGCTGAAGAAAAGTGAAAAGCTGGTGGCGGCCTTCGGCAGCACCCATGATGCTCTGCTCTGCGAGCAGCTTTGTCGGGAGGCCGATGTGCCGGGACGGCTGATTCCCATTCCGACGGACATCACCGCGGACTGCGGGCTTTGCTTTATGATGCCGCCGGAGGAGAAGGAGAGGTTCCGGAAGGTGATCGCCGGGAAGCTTACTCCCTCCGGCTATTATCTCCGCATGCTGTGGGGATAGATGCTTCGTGCCGGCGGTAATGTAAGACGAAATCAAGATTGACGCAATCAGTGCAATTAATAAAATCAAGGGAATCAGTACAATTAACGCAATCAAAGCAACCATTTGGACCTTGAGGAGGGAAAAGAGATGCTTGTTTATATCAGAGGGGCTGGAGATCTGGCCAGCGGCATTGCGGTGCGGCTGCATCGCGCCGGCCTTTCCGTCGTTATGTCAGAGCTTCCGGTACCCAGCTCCGTGCGGCGCTCCGTCTGCTTTTCCGAGGCCATCCGGCTGGGAGAAGCCAGGGTAGAGGGTATCCTTGCCGAGCGGGCGGAGACAAAAGAAGAAGCCCGCAGCATACTGGCGGCGGGAAGCATTGCCGTACTGTCGGACCCGGCGGGAAGCATCTGCCGGAGCCTTCAGCCGGATGCGGAGGTGGATGCCATCCTCGCCAAGCGCAACATTGGCACAAAGATGACGGACGCGCCGGTGGTGATCGGCGTGGGACCGGGCTTTACTGCCGGCACGGACTGCCATGCGGTGATTGAAACCAAGCGCGGGCACACACTGGGGCGGGTACTGTATACAGGATCCGCCATTCCCAACACAGGCATTCCGGGAAACATCGGAGGCTTCACCACGGAGCGGGTGCTGCGGGCACCGCAGGAGGGCATTTTCCACCCGGAACGGACCTTCGGCGATCTGGTGAAAAAGGGAGAACAGGTGGCCAATGTTGACGGCATGCCGGTTTATGCGGAAATTGACGGAATGATCCGCGGGATGCTGCAGGACGGCATCCTCGTCAGCAAGGGCATGAAGAGCGGCGATATCGATCCCCGGGGCCGGGCTGCGGACTACACGACGGTTTCGGACAAGGCACTGGCCATAGGCGGCGGTGTGCTGGAGGCCATACTGGGTCTGAGCGGTGTATTGCGTCAGTAAGGAAGAGACAGACAGGAGAAAAGGGAAATGGAACAAAAGGAAAGGGAGCAATATGAGAAGCTGGTGCTGACGCCGATTCGACGGCTGATCCCCATGCTGGCCTGGCCCACGGTGCTCAGCATGATGATCAGCATGATCTACAATCTGGTGGACGCCTTCTTTGTGGGACGTCTCGGCACCAGTGCCAGTGCGGCCATCGGCGTGGTCATGAGTCTGCAGGCGGTATTTCAGGCTGTGGGCTTTATGTTCGGCCACGGCTCCGGTACCATCATCAGCCGGAAGCTGGGGCAGGGAGAGCATGAGGATGCCAGCCGGTATCTTTCCGGGGCATTGAAGACGGGACTTCTGGTAAGTCTCGTGATGGTGCTGCTGGGCTTCCTCTTCATTACCCCGCTGGTGCGCTTCATGGGCTCCAGTGAGACCATCCTTCCCTATGCGAAAAATTACGCGGCCTTTATTCTTCTCTGCGGTCCCGCCATGCTGGGCAGCTGTATTTTGAATAATGTCATGCGCTATGAAGGCAAGGCCTTTTTTGCCATGCTGGGTCTGGTTTCCGGCGGTGTGCTGAATATGCTGGGAGACCCGCTCTTTATGTTCGGCTTCCATATGGGCATCACCGGTGCGGGACTTTCCACGGCGCTTTCCCAGTACATCAGCTTCTTCATACTTCTTTATATGTTCCTGTCCCATAAGACAGTCTGCCGCATTGATTTCCGAAAGAGTCATCTGGCGCTGCCGGAGCTTCTGCACATTCTGCAGAACGGCTTCCCTAGCCTGATTCGGCAGTCCCTCAACAGCATTTCCACCATGGTGCTGAACAATGCAGCCCTTCCCTACGGCGATGCTGCCATTGCGGCCATGTCCATCGCGGGCAGAGTCATGATGTTCATTGCCTCGGTTATGGTGGGCATCGGCCAGGGCTTTCAGCCGGTGGCGGCCTACAACTACGGCGCAGAGAAATTCAAGCGGATCCGGGAGGCCTTTTTCTTTGCCTTCCGGACAGGCGAGCTGGTGCTCTGTATCCTGGCGCTGGTCGGCTTCCTGTTCCCGGCAGAAATTGTTGCCGTATTCCGGGATGATCCGGAGGTTATCCGGATCGGTGTCCCGGCAGTGCGCTGCATGTGTATTGCGGCGGCTATCCAGCCCACCGGTGTCCTCGGCAATATGCTGTTCCAGAGCATCGGCGAGAGCAAAACAGCCTCCTTCCTGGCCATGCTGCGGAGCGGCCTCTACTACATTCCGCTGGTGTTCCTGCTGCCCCGCGCCTTTGGCATCTTCGGCATCCAGTCGGCACAGCTGCTGGCGGACGTGCTGACACTGCTCACCACAGGCCCTTTCCTTGTGTCGTTTTTCCGAAAGCTCCCCAACGAAAACCGGGAGACCCTGACAGACAGGCTGTATCGGGGAGAATGAATTGAAGCATAGCATTGACCTTAACCTCGAGGTTAATGCTATGCTTCTGTTATTGATGACTATTCGTTGTCATATTGGGAGCAGATGTGGTATGATTCCCCTTATGTATCCGACCGGGCATCGCGCAGGCTTGGCATGTTGAATATCGGTTTGGCTATGAGGACTTGAGACTATGAATTTACAGGAATTTTTTAAGGAGAATCCGAAGGTGGCGCTGGCGTTTTCCGGCGGCGTTGACTCTTCTTATCTGCTTTATGCGGCAATGCAATATGGTGCGGATGTGAAGGCCTACTATGTGAAGGCGCTGTTTCAGCCGCAGTTTGAGATGGATGATGCCATGCGTCTGGCAGAGCAGCTGAAGGCACCGGTGCGGGTGCTGCGGGCAGACGTGCTTTCAGATCCGGTGGTGGTGTCCAATCCGGCCAACCGCTGCTATTACTGCAAAAAGGTCATTTTTAACATGATTATGAAGGCGGCGGCAGAGGATGGCTATACGGTCTTGCTGGACGGTACAAATGCCTCGGATGATGCCGGTGACCGGCCGGGCATGAAGGCACTTAAGGAGCTGCAGGTCAAATCCCCGCTCCGGGAGTGCGGTCTGGTGAAGGCGGAGATCCGGCGGCTGTCCAGGGAAGGCGGCCTTTTTACCTGGGACAAGCCCTCCTATGCCTGCCTGGCCACCCGCATTCCCACCGGCTGTGAGATCACCGCGGAGAAGCTGCAGAGAACGGAGGCGGCAGAGAACTTTCTCTTCTCTCTGGGCTTCACGGATTTCCGTGTGCGCATGATGCCGAACGGTGCGGCGAGACTGCAGCTGCCGGCCGCACAGCTTCCGCTTCTCATGGAAAAGCGGGAAGAGGTGCTTTCCGGGCTGAAAAAAAGCTACCCGGCGGTGCTTCTGGATCTGGAGGTACGGGGATGAACAGCGAGATCCGAAAGACCTTAGAGGCGGTCAAGAACGGAGAGCTCTCCGTGGATGAAGCGTTGCTTTCTATTAAGAAGGAACCCTTTACGGACATCGGATATGCCAAGGTGGATCTGCACCGGGGTATCCGGCAGGGCGCTGCGGAGGTGATCTATGGCGCCGGGAAGACGGCGGCGCAGATGCTGGGTATCATCGGAACGATGCTGGAAAATGAGGTGCAGACGATTCTGATCACCCGGCTTTCTGCGGAAAAGGCGGAGGTCCTGCAGCAGCGCTATCCGGAGATGACGTATCATAGGGATGCGCAGATAGCGGTCATCGGTTCCTTTCCGGTGCCGGACGGACTGGGGAAAATTGTGGTGGCCACCGCAGGAACTTCGGATATTCCGGTGGCGGAGGAGGCGGCCCTGACCGCCGAGGCCCACGGCAACGAGGTGGTGCGCCTGTATGATGTGGGCGTGGCCGGACTGCACCGGCTGCTGGCCCACATGGATGAGATTATGAGCGCCTCCGTCATCATTGCCATAGCCGGGATGGAGGGGGCCTTGGCCAGCGTCATCGGCGGTCTCGCGGACTGTCCGGTGATTGCGGTGCCGACCAGTGTGGGGTACGGTGCGTCCTTCGGCGGCGTATCGGCGCTTCTGTCGATGCTGAATTCCTGCGCCAGCGGCGTTTCCGTGGTGAACATCGACAACGGCTTCGGTGCCGGCTATCTGGCCCACATGATCAATCACATGAGCAGCGCAAAAGAGAAACCTGAGCAATAAAGAGGCAATGCGAGATGAAGACATTATATTTAGAGTGCAGTATGGGCGCGGCAGGAGATATGCTGACCGCCGCTTTGCTGGAGCTGCTGCCGGACCCGGAGGCTGCGATAGAGGAGCTGAATGCCCTGGGCATTCCGGGCGTGACGTTCCGTCGGGAGGCCGTGGAGAAATGCGGCATCGGCGGCACCCATGTGACGGTGCTGGTGCATGGAGAGGAAGAAACAGAGGAAATGCTGAACCATCATGCGCATACGCATGACGGCGAGGCGCACACACATCATCACCACAGCGGACTGCATGAAATTGAACATATCGTATGTGACCACCTGAAGCTGCCGGCGCAGGTGCAGCAGGATGTGATGGCGGTGTACAAGCTGATCGCGGAGGCGGAAAGTCATGCGCACGGGGTTCCGGTGACGGAGATTCATTTCCACGAGGTAGGCACCATGGATGCCATTGCGGATGTCACGGCGGTGTGTCTGCTGATGCACCGCATCGCACCGGAGCAGGTGCTTGCTTCGCCGGTGCATGTGGGCAGCGGGCATGTGCATTGTGCCCACGGTATCCTTCCGGTTCCGGCACCGGCCACTGCGTACATCTTAAAGGGGGTTCCCATGTATGGCGGGGCAGTGCAGGGAGAGCTGTGTACGCCGACTGGCGCGGCGCTTTTGAAGCACTTCGCTGTTCGCTTTGGGGAAATGCCGGTGATGCGGACGGAGAAAATCGGCTACGGCATGGGGCGGAAGGATTTCGAACAGGCAAACTGCATCCGTGCCATGCTGGGTGAAACAGAGGACAGCGGCGATCGGGTGGTGAAGCTTGAATGCAATGTGGACGACATGACGGCAGAGGCGCTGGGCTTCGCCCTGGAGGAGGTGCTGGCAGCCGGTGCACTGGAGGCCTATACAACGCCGGTGGGGATGAAAAAATCCAGACCAGGCACGATCTTCAGCATCCTGTGCCGGGAAGAGGACAGGGAGAAGCTGCTGCGGGTGATGTTCCAGCATACCACCACCATCGGCGTGCGGGAAAGCATTTGTAAACGCTATACCCTGACGCGGCGCTTTGAGACGGTACAGACATCCTGTGGAGAGGTACAGAAAAAAATTTCCTCCGGCTATGGCGTGATTCGGGAAAAATATGAATACGAGGATCTGGCGCGGATTGCCCGGGAACAGAAGCTGTCCTTGGCGGAGGTGCGGAGGCGTCTGTAGGGAATGCACGGCGCAGAAGTGAGGATAGAGGAATAAGCACAGCAGAAACAGGAGAGCAGGAGAAGTGCAGGAGCAGAACAGACAGGACAGCATATTGGATACCCTTACCTCCTACTGGACGGATCGGGCGAAGAGCTACAGTGCGCAGAATATTGCGGAGATGAATGACGGACGCCGGGAGGCATGGAGAGAGCTGATCCTTTCCCATGCACCCCGTAAGGCGGTGCTGCGGATTCTGGACATCGGTAGCGGACCGGGCTTTTTTGCCATCAATCTGGCGCTGGCCGGCCATGAGGTGACGGCAGTGGATGTGACGGCGGAAATGCTGGCGTATGCAAGGTGCAATGCAGAGAGTTACGGAGCGAAGGTGGACTTTGTTCTGCATCGCGGCGAAAGCCTGCCCTTTGAAGACGCTTCCTTTGATCTCGTTGTCAGCCGCAATGTCGTCTGGAATCTGGAATATCCGGCGGAGGCCCTGTCGGAATGGGCCAGAGTGCTGGTGCCGGGCGGCCGCATGGTGTATTTTGATGCCAACTGGTACCTGTATCTTTATGATGAGGCGCTTCGTGTCCAAAAGAAGGCGGCGGAGGCGGCCTTCCGTGCCAAATATCCGATTCACAATTATGCCGGAGATATGCCGAAGGCGCGGATACGGGAGCTGGAAAAAGCCGCCTATTCCCTGCCGCTTTCCAGAGAAAAACGCCCGGAGTGGGATCAAAGGGTCCTGGAAAAGCTGGGCATGCGCATGGTGGAAATTGTGGATGACATCGGCCCCGGCGTGCAGGATCCCATGGACTGGGAGCGGGATCATCCGATTCATACCTTTATGATCTGTGCGGAGAAGGAGTGAGTATGTCTGCAGTACGCAGTGGCCGAAGACGTCATCCCATGCTTCGCTATACCGTGCGGCGGCTGGCCGCCCTGCTTCCTGTGCTGCTCGGCGTCACACTGCTGACCTACGGCCTCATGTGCCTTTCCCCCATGGATCCGGTGGCGGTCATGCTGCAGGGGCAGAGCGCGGTATCGCCGGAGGTGGTAACGGCTATGCGCCATCAGCTGGGACTGGACCAGCCCTTTCTGCTCCGGTATCTGGACTGGCTCGGAAAATTTCTGCACGGAGACATGGGCGTTTCTTATGTGGACGGCACACCGGTGGCGAAAAAACTGGCAGCGGCGCTGCCGAATACCCTGAAGCTGACGGCATCATCTGTGGTGCTGACGATGCTGCTCGCGGTACCGCTGGGGATGCTGACGGCAGTAAAACAGGGAAGACCGGCGGATCTTGTTATCCGTCTTTTTTGCTTTGTCGGCAACAGTCTGCCAAATTTTATCGTTTCGTTGCTGCTTCTGTATGTTCTTTCACTGAAGCTTGGCTGGTTCCCCATTTTGTCCACCGGCGACTGGGACAGTCTGGTGCTGCCGACCCTGGCCCTGGCCATCCCCATGACGGGAAAATACATCCGACAGGTGCGGGCTGCGGTGCTGGAGCAGCTGGGCAGACCCTATGTGGATGGCGCCCGATCCAGGGGCCTGTCCTCCGGCGTCATTCTGTTTTCTTACGTGCTGCGCAACGCGATGACCACCATCATTACCCTGATGGCGATGTCCGTGGGCTCGCTGCTCGGAGGAACGGCCGCCGTTGAAATGATCTTTTCGCTGCCGGGAATGGGCTATATGGTGACCAGTGCGGTGACGGCCCGGGACTATCCGGTGATCCAGGCCTTCGTGGTCTGCATGAGTCTATGCTATATGCTGATCAATCTTTTAACGGATCTTTTCTGCTTTTATATGGATCCGCGGGTTCGTGCCGGGATGGAGGTAATGTCTTGAATACGCAGCTGCGGGCAAAACATAGGATGTGGGTTCTCCTGGCACTGTGTGGGCTTCTGTGCCTTTTCAGTCTGTTTGCGGCAGGGCTGGCACCCCATGACGCGGAGCTGGTGGACCTGCTGGCGGCCAAGCGCCCGCCGGATCGGGAGTATATCATGGGGACGGACGGACTGGGACGCTGCATTTTTTCCCGGATTCTGACCGGAGCCTACAGCTCCGTGTTTGCTTCGCTTCTGATTGTTGCCTTGTCAATGCTGCTGGGCTGCACTGTGGGGCTCATCAGCGGCTATGCCGGCGGCCTTGTGGATGAGATCCTGATGCGGCTCGTCGACATTTTCCTGGCCTTTCCCGGCATTGTCCTGTCCATCGCGGTGGCGGGAATTCTGGGTCCGGGCTTGAGAAACGGTATCCTTGCGCTGGCGGCGACGGGATGGACACAGTATGCACGGCTGATTCGCAGCTATGTGCTGTCGATTCGCCGGGAGAACTACGTGAAGGCGGCGGTGCTGAACGGACAAAGCAGCCGGTCGATTCTGCTTCGGCACGTCTTCCCCAATGCCGTGCGGCCGGTGGTTGTTACGGGGACGATGCATCTGAGCAGTGCCCTGCTGAGCATTTCCGGGCTGAGCTTCCTGGGACTCGGCGCCTCCACTGCAGAGTGGGGCAGCATGCTTTCGGAAGGACGCAGCCTGATGCAGCAGTGCCCATGGGTCGTTCTGTATCCGGCGTTGGCCATTTTTCTGGTGACCATCCTTTTTAATTTGCTTGGGGACAGTGTGCGTTCCGTGCTGGATCCGGAGAACAAACGTAAACATGGTATCGATAGGGAATAGAATGAAAAAAGCAATCAGGGGAGTTTTGCTGAGCATGGCTGTGCTCTGTCTTGTCGGCTGCGGCGCGGGGGAAACTGCCGATTCCGGCATGGAGAAGACGGAGACTGCAGCGGACAGCAACGGCGGCTTTGTTTTCGGCGATTATGTCGGCAGCGTGGATCCGGCATCGGGGGCCTATGTCTGGGTGGGCATGCGTGTCGGCGTCATGGAATCGCTGTTCCGGCTCGATGAAAATCTGAATGTAGAGAAGAACCTGGTGAAGGACTATGCGGTTTCCGCGGATGGCTTAACCTGGACCATCGAGCTTCTGGACAACGTGAAATTTCAGAGCGGAAATCTCATGGATGCGGAAGCTGTGAAGGCTTCTCTTGAGCGAGTCTGTTCTCTGCAGAGCCGTGCGGCCCTGGAGCTGAATATTGCTTCGATCGAGGCGGATGGGAATACCGTGAAGATCACGACAAGGACGCCGAATCCGACGCTGCCGAATTGTCTGTGTGATCCCTATTCCGGCATTGTGGATGTGCAAAGCCTCGATGCCCGGGGCAATGCTGTCATCGGAACCGGACCGTTCCGGCTGACGGAGTACGTGGAAAATGTGCGGATGGAGCTGGAGGCGTTTGAAGACTATTGGGGCGGAAAGCCGGCCAGCAGTCATCTCACGATCCGTTCCATCAATGATCTGGATGCGTCCACTATGGCACTGCAGAAGGGAGAGCTGGATGCCTGTTACGGCCTTTCCTATGATGCCCGGGACCTCTTTGACGGCACAAAGGGCTTTCGGATTTCACAGGCGGCCACCTCTCGTGTATACAAGCTGTACTTTAACCTGGAGCATACCTTTACCGGAGATCCGGCCTTCCGTAAGGCCGTCTGCATGGCGGTGGATCGGGAAAGCTATGCCAATGTGCTTGTGAACGGTGCAGGGACCCCGACGAAAAGCACATTCCCGGCGGCAACAGCGTTCAGTGATGCAGCTGCCCTAAACAATGTGCCGGATTTTGATCTGGAGGGTGCCCGGGAGCTGCTGGCGGAAAACGGATACATGGATTCCGACGGCGACGGCATTCTGGATAAGGACGGTGAAAAGGTATCCCTGCAGATCATCACCTATGGCCGTTCCGGCCTGATGCAGACCGCCCAGGCCCTGCAGTCGGCGCTGCGGCAGCTGGGGATGGAGGTCAGCCTGGAGGAGCTGGAGAGCACGGAGGAACGCGGACATGCGGGCACCTTTGACATTAGCGTATATGCAGAAGTGACGCTTCCCACGGGCGATCCCTATTCCTATCTGCTGAACAATTACGGCACCGGCGGCGTCGAGAACTTCGGAGGATATTCCAATGCTGAGGTGGACACGCTGCTGGCGAAGCTGGCAGGCACCTTTGATGCAGGAGAAAGAGCAGAGCTGGCCAAGCAGATCGATGCGATCGTTCTGAATGACAATGCTTATTGCAATCTTTTTCATTTGAATATGTACATGGCCATGAAGGATACCGTGGAGGGACTGACCCAGTCTCCGGTGGATTACTATCATATAACGGGAGAAACCTGCGTGAAATGAGAGAGACGAGGGATAGAGCGTTACTGGAACTGAATCAGCTGTCGGTGCGGTACCCGGACGGCGCGGATGCCGTGCTGTGCGATATGGATCTCAAGCTGCATGCCGGCGAAATCACCTGTGTGATCGGCGAAAGCGGCTGCGGAAAGAGCACACTGTTTTATGCCGTTCTTCAGATGCCCGGGCGGGTACAGATTACAGGAGGCAGTGTCAGCTTCATGGGAAAGGATCTGACGAAGCTGTCCCCCGGGGCGCTTCGCGGAATACGGGGAGCCGGCATTGGCGTGATATTTCAGGAGCCGGGAGCGTCCCTGGATCCCATCCGGAAAATCCACAGGCAATTCTACGATGTGCTGCATGCGCACGATAAAAGCATCCGCAGGGACGAGGCCCGCCGTAGGGCAGCAGCACTTCTGCGCAGCATGGAATTTGCGGATCCGGAGCGTATTCTGGACAGCTGTCCGGTGCAGCTGTCCGGCGGTATGAACCAGCGGGTGGCCATCGCACTGGCGATGATTCTGGAGCCGGCACTTCTCCTCGCGGATGAGCCCACCAGCGCACTGGATGTGACCGTCCAGAACCAGGTGTTGAAGGAGCTGCTGGCGCTGCGGCAGCGATACGGAACGGCCATGCTTATGATCACCCACAATATGGACGTGGTGGCGAAGCTGGCAGACTGGGTGGCTGTGATGCACGATGGCCGGATTGTGGAGTACGGCAGCAGAAGAGAGGTGCTGGAGCAGCCGAAGCATCCCTATACCAGGGCGCTGCTGGCAGCGGTTCCGCGGCCGGCGGAAAATGCTTTGGCGAACCTTGGACAGCAGGAGGCAGGCAATGCAGCGACCATTCTTGAAGTGCAGCATGTGACAAAGGAGTTCCAGGAGCCGAAGGGACGTTTCACTGCGGTCAGCGATGTTTCGCTGTCTGTGCGGGAGGGGGAATGTGTCGGCATCGTGGGGGAGAGCGGTGCCGGCAAATCCACGCTGGCGCATGTGATCACCCGCCTGATGCAGCCGGACAGCGGCAGGGTGATCCTGTGCGGCACGGAGCTGACAAGTGCAAGGGGAGCGGCCCTGCGCGAGGCCTACCGGAACGTAAAAATGATCTTTCAGGAGCCGCGTACATCCTTTGACCCGCGGCTGACATTGGGGGCGAGTATCTGTGAAGCCCTGAAGCCGGTCATGCCCGGCAGGGAGGCCCGCCGGACAGAGGCGCGGCGGCTGCTGGCGGCGGTCGGTCTGGCAGAAGAACTTTATCAGGCCTATCCAGGAAATGTCAGCGGCGGGGAATGCCAGCGGGCAGCCATTGCCAGGGCGCTGGCGCAGAAGCCGCGGCTGCTGATCTGCGATGAGGCGACCTCTGCGCTGGATGTGACCGTACAGGCTCAGATCGTTGCACTTCTGAATCGGATCCGGCGGGATGAGAATCTTTCGATTCTGTTTATCTCCCACGACCTTGCGCTGGTCAGCAGCTTTTGTGAACGCATTTACGTGCTTTGCGACGGCAGGATCGTTGACGGAGGAATGAATGAAGAAAGGAGGCGGAGCGCGCCATGCTGACACAGGAACAGATCAATGCAGACTGGACCGTTCGATCAGATAACTATAACAATTATGTGGAGGAGGAATTTGCCACAGAGCGTCCGCAAAGGTGGCTGGCGCTGATTGAGGGTCAGGCGCCGGCGAATCGCCCCCTGCAGATTCTGGACGCCGGATGCGGGCCCGGCTTTTTTTCTGTGCTTTTGTCCAGGGCCGGGCATATCGTGACGGGCATTGACGGCTCTGAGGGAATGCTGGCGCATGCCAGACAGAATGCCACGCGTTATGCTGTGTCCCCGACGCTTTTGCAGGGGGATTTTGCTGCGCTTCCCTTTCCGGATGAAAGCTTTGATCTTGTGGTCAGCCGGAATGTTACCCACATTATCCGGGAGCATCTGAAGGTATACGGAGAGTGGCTCCGGGTGCTGAAGCCGGGCGGTGTGCTGCTGATCTTCGATGCGAACTGGCATCTTCCGTATCAGCCGGGGCCCATTCGGGAAGAAGCCATCCGGCGGGAACGTGAGGGCCTGCAAAAATTCGGACGGGGATATACCCACGACGGCTCCTACGAGTACATTGACAGCGCACTGGACCCGGAAAATTACCGGGTATTCGGAAAGGCACAGCGCCCGGATTTCGATATTGGTGTGCTGCGGCAGCTGCCGTGCAAAAACATATCCTTTGACCGCGATGTGACAGAGGCACTCTGGAGCGAACGGGAGAAGTTCTTTTACGCGGCAACGCCGCTGTATATGCTGCGGGCGGAGAAGGTTTAGAGGATGAAAAATACTTTCCTATAGCTTATAATGGTGCCATGGCAAAAGCAGAAACATATTATTACGATCAACTGAATAAGGAACAGCAGAAGGTTTACTATGCCATCCGGGAGGGCCTGCTGGCGCAGGCGGCGTCTTTCTCTGTGCTGCGGCTGGAACGGAAGGAGATCAGCGATATTTACTTTATGGTCAGAATGGATAACCCCATGATCTTCTGGTCGGTGACCTTTAAATACCGCTACTATGAAAATTCCACCTATGTGGAGCTGATTCCCGAGTATCTCTTCGCTAAGGACAGGATCAAGGAACACAGGCAGGCCATGGAGGCCCGGGTGAAGAAGCTGTGCCGGCAGGCGGAAAAGCTGGATGAAAAGGGGAAAGAGCTCTACATTCATGACTTCATCTGTCAGAATGTGCATTACGACAAGCTGAAGAAGGAATATTCCCACGAAATCATAGGCGCACTGGGCAACGGCGTGGCGGTCTGCGAGGGCATGGCCAAGGCCGTCAAGGTGCTGTGTGATGCGATGGGAATCTGGTGCATCGTGGCGCTGTCGGAGAACAACCCGGAGAAGGGAATCAAATACCGGCACGCCTGGAACATTATCCGTATCGACGGCAGATACTATCATCTGGATGCTACCTTTGACAACACGCTTTCAAAGAATGGCTTGCTTCGGCATGACTATGTCAATCTTTCCGACAAGCAGATTTTCAGAGACCATGAGCCGGTCATCTGGAGGGTGCCGGCCTGTGCCGATAACGATCATTTTTATTATAAGGAAAAGAAAATTTCCTGGACGACAACGGACGAGGTACGAAACAGAAGTCGGCAGGCCGCGAAAAAAGGAAAGCCGCTTCTTTTTCATTGGCGCGGCGGTTACCTCACCAGGGAGATACTGAACGAGCTTCTAAGCATATTCAACGAAGAAGCTGCCGCCAGAGAGAGGCATGCAACCGTGTCGCTGAACTGGCCCCAGGCCGTGCTGCAGGTGGAATTTGCCGACGGCACAGGACAGGAGAGCGTCCGGATGGAAGAGGCCAATGAAGGCGAGGCGGAGAG
>CAVATZ010000051.1:0-16585 GCA_963591655.1 Clostridiales bacterium | reverse complement strand
ATCCGATCCTATGGATGGGAAGACTGCTGAGAGATAAGTTGTTTAGAGGATTTTTATTAAAAATCCGGAAATGATCAGTACAGCGGCACCGCCGAGGCGGGTGGCCATCTGGGCGAAGGGGATCAGCGTCATACGGTCTGCCGCGCTGAGCACCGCGATGTTGCCGGTGCCGCCCATGGAGTTGGTGCAAAGACCTGCCGTGATGGCGGATTCCACCGGGAAGAAGCCCACCAGCTTGCCCAGGAGTCCGGCGCAGAGTGCCACCGTCAATACGATCGAGAGACAGATCAGCAGGTAAACCGGAGAAAGCGCAGCCGCCAGTGTTTTCAGATTCAGCATGGCGATGCCGATGCCTGCCAGCAGCGCGTTGGTGAGGTTCTTCGTGACGAACTGACTCCACTGTACGGCGCAGTCTGCATAATGGGTCGGCACCAGACCGAAAACCTTGCAGAGCAGCACCAGGATGATCATGAAGGCGTAGGCATGCACGCCGGGGAAGACATTGCTGATGAGGCTTCCCAGGGTGAAGAAGGCCATGGCGATGAGAAGACCGGCGCCCATATTGATGAGATCCAGGGCCGCGGGAGCGGCCTTTTTTTCGCTGCCAAGATCCATGAGCTTTCCGTGTCCGTTCCAGGCAGGGACACCTTCTCCCAGCTTCGCGATGAGGGCAGCGCTGATGATGGCCAGCACATTGCCGATGGTGGAGGCCGGGATCATACGGGAAATGATGGCGGCCTTATCCAGACCTGTGGCACCTGCGTAGATGCCGGACAAAGGAACGACACCGGCGCCCATACCGCCGCTCATCATGGGCATGGCAATATAGAGAATGGATTCCCGGAAGTCCTGACCGGTGAGCTGTCCCACGATGCCTGCCATGATTGCGGCAACAGTCATAGACAGAAAGCTGACAGGCAGAAAGCGAATAGCGGCCTTTTTCAGGAGCTCCCGATCCATGCCGAGAATGCTGCCGCAGATGAGTGCGGCAATGTAGAAGTCCAGGAATCCCACCTCGTTCATGAAAGAGGTGCAGTTTTCGCTTACGGATTCCGGCAGCAGGCCGAAGGTGGCCAGCGCGGAGGAAGCGAAGATGCAGAATACCGCACCGCCGCCGAGATAGGAGCGGATAATGGGTGTTTTGCTGCCGATCAGGTTGAAGAGACTGCCGAGCACCATCATGATGGCCAGCGCACCGACCATGTTTGCCGGCAGGATTTCGCGGACGGCAGCATAGAGAATGAGGGCACTTACCAGAAGATAAACCGGCAGGCTCATGCCGCCGAGCCGAAGCTGCAGCAGAGACCGAAGCCGGGAAGATCCGTTGTTTTCGGACATGGGAACAGTGTTGGCAGTCATAGCATTTTCCTCCTGAGAACTCGTGGTTTAAGACAGCTTAGAGACGCCGGTTTTGCGGGCGCAGTCTGCTACGGCAGCAGCCACCGCCTTCGCCACCCGGGGATCGAAGGCACCGGGGATGATGTAATCCTCATTCAGCTCCGCCGCCGGGATGATATCCGCAATGGCGTGTACTGCGGCGATCTTCATTTCCTCGGTAATGTCTGTGGCCTGCGCATCCAGGGCACCGCGGAAGATACCGGGGAACACCAGTACATTGTTGATCTGGTTCGGGAAATCGCTGCGGCCGGTGGCCACGATTCTTGCACCGCCGCGCTTTGCCTCATCCGGCATGATTTCCGGTGTGGGATTGGCCATGGCGAAGACAATGGCATCGGTATTCATTGTGGCAACCATTTCCGTGCTGACCACATTGGGGGCCGAAACACCGATGAAGATATCCCGTCCCTTCATGGCAGCGGCGAGATCTCCGTGGAGCTGCTCCTGATTCGTGCGCTCCGCCATTGCCGCCTGGGCCGGATTCATCCAGTCCTCGCCGGGAGCCAGGGCGCCCTTCTTGTCTACCAGAATCACATCGCCGATACCCAGCTCCAGCAGCAGCTTACAGATGGAAATGCCGGCGGAGCCTGCGCCGTTGATGACGGCCTTGACGTTCCGAATGTCCTTCTTCACGAGCTTCAGTGCGCCCAGAAGACCGGCGGAAACCACAATGGCGGTACCGTGCTGATCGTCATGGAACACCGGAATGTCCAGCTCCTCCTTGAGACGCCGTTCAATCTCGAAGCAGCGGGGCGCGCTGATATCCTCCAGGTTGATGCCGCCGAAGGTGGGCGCCAGATACTTCACGGTCTTGATGATCTCCTCCGGATCCTTGGTATCGAGACAGATGGGGAAGGCGTCAATGTCGGCGAAGGCCTTGAAGAGAAGCGCCTTGCCCTCCATCACCGGCATAGCGGCTTCCGGGCCAATGTCGCCGAGCCCCAGGACTGCG
This sequence comes from Clostridiales bacterium, assembly GCA_963591655.1. Classification (GTDB taxonomy): domain Bacteria; phylum Bacillota; class Clostridia; order Lachnospirales; family Lachnospiraceae; genus Oribacterium. Next base: position 14,235 of record CAVATZ010000051.1, on the reverse strand, counting down.
GTGCCGTCGGAAACCACGGCCACCAGATTTCCCTTGGCGGTATAGCGGTACACCTCACGCTTGTCATCCCGAATCCTGCGGCAGGGCTCTGCTACGCCGGGGGTATAGGCGGTGGACAGGTCATCCCGGGTTTTCACCTCTACCTTCGCTGCGACAGCGATCTTTCCCTTGTGTGTCTCGTGCATTTCCAGTGCCAGCTGATTGTAATCCATGGTATTTTCCCTTTCTCTAAAACGCTTGCTTTCTTTACTGAGCACAGAATAGGACAGAATGTGAAAAAAGAAAAGTTTTGGAAAGTATTGGAAAGCTTTTGAAAGTAAAGAAAATGGAAAGGCTTTGCGAACTGCGATATACTCAGTATAGAAGAAAAAGGGGAGGATATTGTATGCTGTCACTGGGACAGAAGCTGATGCTGGGCTGTACGGCACTGCTGCTGGGGGTTCTTCTGTTGCTGGGCGGCACCCTGCTGCCAGCCCGGCTTCGAAGCTATGGAGAAGAGCTGGACGGACGGATTTCCCTGACGGCACGTCTGCTGGCAGAGGGAGAGGATGCAGAGGCCCTGCTTTCCGGTGATGATCGGAGGGACTGGATCGCACGGCTGGATGCGCTGGTGCAGGAAACCGACGGCATCGACTATGTCGTGATCGCAGATGCCGCGGGAAAGCGGGTATACCATCCGGATCACAGTCTGATCGGGGAAGACTTTGCAGGGGGAGATGAGGACGCAGCCTTGGACGGCGCGGCGGCATATCTCACCACACGGCAAGGCGTGAAATATGACCAGCGTCGTGCTTTCCATTCGGTTGTGCGTCCGAATCCCGAAGGAGAGGTGCTGGGCTTCGTGATGGTCAGTGCCTCCATGGAAACGATTGAGCGGGAAAAGCAGGCTTTGATTCAGCAATTTTTGCTGAGCTTCCTCCTGGCGCTGGCGATGGGGCTGGTGTTTTCCTGGCTCTTTGCCCGCAGCGTCCGAAAGGCTCTGCTCGGGCATGAACCGCATACCTTCGCAGAAATGTATCTGCAGCGGGAAAATGTCCTGGACCACCTGAATGAGTGCCTTTTGGCCGTTTCGCCGACAGGCCGCATTCTCTTTCGGAATGCCCGGGCAGCAGAGCTTTTTCCGCAGGCGCTGCTGCCGAAGACATTTCCCCTATGGACAGAGCTGGAGGGCGTGTGGACGGCGGGGCAGACGCGTTCCGAGCTTCTCACGGAATGGGCGGGCTATACCTTTCTGGCCAAGCTGGTGCACCTGGACAAGGCCGGCGCACTGCTGATTCTGCGGGACCGCACAGAGTATGTACAGGTGAGTCAACAGCTGACGGGAACGAACCATGTCATTGATGCGCTGCGGGCCAACACCCATGAATTTATGAATAAGCTGCATGTGATTTACGGGCTTCTGCAGATCGGAGAGATCGCGCAGGCGGAGAAGTTTATTGACGGCGTTTCCGAGGATGTGGAGAACAATTATCAGAACGTTGTCCGTCAGCTTAGGAATCGGACGGTGGCGGCGCTGGTGTTGGGGAAGCTCAGCCATGCCCGGGAGTTGGACATTCAGCTTTCTCTTCGGCGGGACAGCCAATTGCCGCGGCACAGTGACTACCTTTCGAGCCGGGAGCTGGTGACCATCATCGGGAATCTCCTGGAAAATGCCTTCGATGCGGTCAAAAACGAGCCGCTCCGGCAGGTCGGGCTGTTCATCGGTGAGGACGAAGGCGGCCTGACGATTACCGTGGACGACAGCGGCTGCGGTATGACGGAGGAGCAGATTGCGGCGATCCGTGCGCGGCAGTACAGCTCCAAGGGTGAGGGCCATGGCTTCGGGCTGCGGCTGATCCAGCGGATCACGGCAGAGCATGGAGGATATCTGGAGATTGAATCGGAGCCGGGAGAGGGAAGCGCCTTTACCGTGAGCTTCGTCAGAAAGAGAGAAAGGGCGGAATATGCTGAAAACAGTAATTGTTGAGGATGATCGGATGGTGGCGGCGATCAACGGACAGTTTGCGGCCAGAACGCCCGGCGTGGAGCTGGTGGCCACCTTTCATAACGGCCGGGATGCCCTGGCATTTCTGGAGAAAACCCCTGTGGATCTCCTCCTGCTGGATCTTTATATCCCGGAAATCTCCGGGGTGGAGCTGCTGGCGGAGCTCCGGCAGGGCGGCTGCGCTGCGGACGTGATCTTCATCACGGCGGCCAACGATGCACCGCACATTCAGGAGGCGCTGCGGCTGGGGGCGGCGGATTATCTGATCAAGCCCTTCAGCTATGAACGCTTCGAGGAGGCTTTGGATAAGGTGGTGATGCGCCGGAAGGTCATGGCCAGCGGCATGGCCTTCACCCAGGCGGACATTGACGAAATGATCCGTGTCCGTCGGCCACGGACAGAAAGCAGGACAGCCGAGCTGGAAAAGGGAATCCAGCGGCAGACACTCTCCCATGTGCAGGCAGAGCTGCAGCGGCAGGGACAGGACTATCGCACGGCAGAGCAGCTGGCGGCAGAAACCGGACTCTCCAAGGTGACGGTGCGGCGCTACCTCAACTACCTCATCGGCACCGGCGAGGCGGAGAGCCGGGTGGACTATTCCACTGGCGGCAGACCTAGGGTGGAGTATCGGAAAACAAGTTTATGATGAGACATCTGCCGGACGAAGAAGGAGCGGCTCCGATTATTCGGGGACTGCTCCTTCTATCTTTGACAGATATCGCCAGAGTGTGGTGCGGCTGATGCCCAGCTGCCGGGCGGCCGCGGCGCGGTTTCCGTCATGGGCGGTCACCGCCTGCTGCACGGCCTCGCCGATGATGTCATCCAGCGTTCGCAGGTCAGCGGCAGCAGGCTCTGTTATACGGGGAGAAGCACTGCTGCGCAGCTTTCGTTCCTTGGCCAAGAGCTCTGCCACCGAGGCGCTGCGGATGTAGGGACCGTTGGTGATGGCGGCCAGGGAGCGCAGGATATTTTTGAATTGGGTGTAGTTGTTGGGCCAGGGATATTGCCGCAGCATTTCGATGGCCCGAGGCTCAAAGCCGGAAATCTGCTTGCCCAGCTCGGTGTTCAGACTGCTGAGGTAGAGACTGGCCAGGGAAGGGATTTCATCGGAGCGTGAGCGGAGAGAGGGCAGACTCAGGGTCAGACAGCCCAAACGTTCACTGAAGCTGCGGACATGGGCGGGTACGGCGCTGCCCTCCTGCACGGCGCAGGAAAATAACAGCCGGATGCGGCGAGCAAGTCCTGTTTCCTCGATGGCGGACAGGATGGCGGCGGCCCACTGCTGGGGCAGGCTTTCCATGTTCTGGAAGTAAACCGTATTGCCGGCGGCGCTGAGTGGAGAATTGTAGTGGTTCAGCAGGAACTCCCAGCCCTTATCATTGACAGCGGCACAGTTGATGACCACAAAGGGGCGAGAGGACAGGGCACTGTGCAGGTAGAGATATTTCGCAATCTGCTCCTTGCCGGTGCCGGCTTCACCCAGAATCAGTATGGGTTGCCGCAGGCCGGTCAGTGAGCGGATTTCCATATCCAAAGATCCCATGGCACCGCTGAGGCTGTAGAAGCTGTTCATAAAGAGGTATTCACATTCTCCTCGATTCAGCGAGCGGATACCGGTGCGGCTCACATGCAGCGGAATCCGGGAGGGAAGGCAGTAGAACAGAAAACGCTTCACGCCGTTCAGGAGAATCGGCTGGGCAGTCACGCTGTAAAGCTGGTCGTATTCCGTGTAATAAAAACGCAGATTTCCGCTTTCCGGGATTTCAGCCAGGTGGGAACGCATTTCCTGACACAGGGAAGCCGAGGGATCCGGCACACTGCTGTAGAAAAGGCTGCCATCCGGCTCCAGTACGATGACGCGTCCGTTCTGTCCCTGGGTAATGCTGCGCAGCAGCAGCGTTTCCTGCCGCAGACGGGCAAACCAGGTGCTGATGTTGACGGCCTGGTCCAACGCCGACTGGAGACTTTCGATACCTGAGTTGATGAGGAAGGCATCCATGCCCAGCTGCCGGGCCAGTGTATGGGTCACCATGTCACAGACCACCATATGATAGTCCTCCTGCTGCAGCTTGGTCAGGGTAATGTTGGCTTCCTCTGCACTGTGTACTGTATGGATATCCAGGTTCATCTCCAGAAGACTGCACAGGGTATGGGCAGGCTCTGTCACATTCGGAAAGCCCACGATGGCATAGCGCCGGGAGTAATTTTCTGCCAGCTTGATGGCCCGCAGCACATCATAGACGGAAATTTGAATTTCAATCACCGGAAGATCTGTGACTTTACGAATCAGCGTAGCGGTGCCGCCCCGGGAAATGATGCAGTCGTAGGTATTGTCCGGCATCTGTGCCACGATGGCCTGTCCCTCCTCCAGATCACCGGTATGAATGTCCAGCTGAATATGCGGATAGGCCTGGGCAGCGTTTTCCATGATGGTGCGCATGCCGTCGTAGGGGGCGATGCCGAGAATCCTTGTTTTTGTGTCGATCATAATGAGCCTCCGTTCAAAGATGAGACAAGTGTAACAGATTTTCTCGAATCCTGCACCACTGGTACGTTCAAAAACGGAACAAAAACAGAAAAATAGGCAAAAAAATGGATTGATGTTTCAAGGTGAAACGTAAATGCGGCGATATTTTCAATGCATAAATGACAAAAGCACGGCATAATCGGAACAGCAATAAGCAAATGAGCGAAACGAGTAAGGGAGGGAAAAAAGATGCTTCTTCTGCTGGTTCTTGCGGATGATTTTACCGGAGCGCTGGACACAGGCGTTCAGTTTGCGGCCTGCGGCATCTCAACCCGTGTTGTTGTCGGAGAAGCCGTGGAGATGGAAAAATGTGACAGCACGGTGCTGGTCATTGACACGGAAACACGGCATCTTCCGGCAAAGCGTGCCCACGATATCGTCTATCGGCTGACGGAGAGAGCGAGACAGACCGGTGTCAGCTGTGTATACAAAAAAACGGATTCTGCGTTGAGGGGCAATATCGGCGCAGAGCTCTCGGCGGTGCTGGAGGCCGGCGGAAGTCGTCAGCTGCCCTTCCTGCCGGCCTTTCCGCAGATTGGCCGTACAACAGAAAAGGGAATTCACTATATCGATGGCATAGAGGTGACGAAGAGCCCCTTCGGTCAGGATCCCTTTGAACCGGTGAAGCATGCGCTGGTGACGGAGCTGATCGCCGAGCAGAGCGATATCCCCGCTTATTCCTGCGGGACATTGACGGCAGAGGAGACGGTACCCTCTATGGACGGCATTCTGGTTTTTGATGCTGCCGCCACGGAGGATCTGGACAATGTCGGCACCGCCCTGTGCCGGGCCGGAAGCCCTCGCGTTTTGGCGGGCTGCGCGGGCTTTGCGGCGAAGCTTCCGAAGCTTCTGAAGCTTCCGGCGGGAGAGCGCCCGCATTTGCCGAAGCTGGATCCGCGGCTGCTGGTGCTCTGCGGCAGCGTGAATCCCATTACCCTGCGGCAGATGGATATGGCAGAGCAGGCAGGCTTTTTGCGGCTCCGGCTGACGCCGCAGCAGAAGCTGACGCCGGGCTATTGGGACAGCGAGCCGGGTGAAAAGGATCTGGCGGAAATGGAGCAGCTGCTGGCTTCCCATCCGCGGTGCATTATAGAAACCAATGATGCTGGCGGGAATCAGCTGACAGCGGATTATGCCAGGGAGAGAGGCATTGACCTTGAGGGCATTCGCCAGGGCATCGCCGGCAGCGTCGGCAGCATGCTGGGGAAGCTCTTCACCAGCCCTTCACTGGGGACATTGCTGCTCACCGGCGGGGATACATTGCTGCAGTGCATGAACTGCATCGGGGTACAGGAGCTGGAGCCGATCTGTGAAATGGAAAAGGGTGTGGTGCTGGCTCGCTTCAGCTACCGGGGCTGCAGCCGCTATGTGATTACGAAATCCGGGGGCTTCGGGCAGGAGAATCTGCTGATTTCCCTTGCGGAAAAGATAAAGGAAACGGGAGGAAAAGAATGAGTGGAATGAGTTTTTTATGGGAGGGTCTGCTTACTGTGACCTGGCAGGAGATCGTCATGTATGTCGTCGGCATCTTACTGATTTATCTGGCCATCAAGAAGGAGTATGAGCCGTCGCTTCTGCTACCGATGGGACTCGGTGCGATCTTAGTGAATCTGCCCGGCTCCAGCGCCATCAATCAGGTCATGAGCGGCGTGGGCGAGACCCACGGCATCATCCAGTGGCTGTTTGAAGCCGGCATTGAGGCCTCCGAGGCCTTCCCGCTGCTGCTCTTCATCGGCATCGGTGCCATGATCGATTTCGGCCCGTTGCTGGCGGATCCGAAGATGTTCCTGTTCGGTGCGGCGGCACAGTTCGGTATTTTCTTAACGATCGTCGTGGCAGTGCTGCTGGGCTTCTCCATTCCGGATGCGGCTTCCATCGGTATTATCGGTGCGGCAGACGGCCCGACCTCCATCCTGGTTTCCCAGGTGCTGCATTCCAACTACATCGGACCCATCGCCGTGGCGGCTTATTCCTACATGGCACTGGTGCCCATCATCCAGCCCCTGGCCATCCGCATGGTGACCACCAAGAAGGAGCGGCTGATCCGTATGGAGTACCATCCGAATTCTGTATCGAAGACCGCAAAGATTGCGTTCCCGATCATCGTAACCTTCATTGCCGGCTTCGTGGCACCGGATTCCGTATCCCTGGTGGGCATGATCATGTTCGGCAACCTGATCCGGGAGTGCGGCGTGCTGAATTCTCTTTCCGATACCGCACAGAACAGTCTGGCCAATCTGGTGACCCTGCTTCTCGGCATTACGATCTCCTTCTCCATGCGGGCGGAGCAGTTCGTACAGCCCTCTACCATCCTGATCATGTGCCTCGGCCTTGTGGCCTTCGTCTTTGACTCGGTGGGCGGTGTGCTGCTGGCCAAGCTTATCAATGTATTCGCAAAGAAGAAGATCAATCCCATGGTGGGAGCCGCCGGCATTTCCGCCTTCCCCATGAGTGCAAGAGTGATTCAGAAGATGGGTCTCGCAGAGGATCCGACCAACCACCTGCTGATGCATGCCGTGGGCGCCAATGTCTCCGGCCAGATCGCATCCGCTGTGGCAGGCGGCATTATCTTGGGATTCTTTAGATGAGAGAGGAAAACTATGAGTGAGAATTTGATCATTGCATTGAATATGATGTGGCAGGGTATGGCAGGGCTCTTTGTGGTCATGATCGTGATTGCCCTGATTGTGGTAGGCCTGACAAAGATAGGAAAATAGTAATTGTTTAGCACCACCAGAAAAATGCACAAAATGCAGAGCGGAGCTTGCTCAGCGAAGCATTTTTGTCATTTTTCTGGTGGCGGTCAAGGCGCGAAGCGCCTCTGAACCGACATATCGCGCATCGCTTTGCGATGTAGCGATGCGGTGCTAAACAGTTACGGAAAATAAAAGGAGAAGAAACATGGCAAATTATGCGAAGCTTCCGGGGTTGACCTGGGACGGAACCGTTTATGAAAATGAAGAGATGGGAACGCTGGAGGCGCTGCTTCCCACCGGCGGCTGGCCCACGGCCCATGCACCGGCCATGACAGAGCTCCCGAACGGGGATCTGCTCTGCTGCTGGTTTGCCGGCACCTACGAGGGCAGTGCGGATGTCCATATCATCTGCTCGATTCTGCCGAAGGAGGGAAGCGCATGGCTTCCGCCGGTGGACATTTCCAAGGACCCCACGAGAAGTGAGCAGAATCCGTCCCTGTTCAACGGACCGGACGGCGCTGTCTGGGCAATGTATACGGCGCAGCTGGACCGGCAGGAAGGCAAGGACAATATGCAGTATACAGCAGTGGTGCGCTGCCAGAAGAGTACAGACGGCGGCAGAACCTGGGGCGACTATACCACGGTTTTCCCGGAGGAGGGCACCTTCTGCCGACAGCCCATTCAGGTTCTGTCCAACGGCAGATGGATCTTCGCCAACTGGCTCTGCACCGATTCTGCAGAGGGACTGTCCGGAGATCCCACAGCCTTCCGGATTTCCGATGATGAGGGAAAGAGCTGGCATATGGTGATGATGCCGAAGAGCAACGGCCATGTGCATGCCAATGTGATAGAGCTGGAGCCGGGCCATCTGGTGGCGTTCATGCGGAATCGCGAGGCTTATCGTATCCATCGCAGCGAGTCCTTTGACTGGGGCGAGACCTGGACAGAGCCGGAGGCGACACCGCTGCCCAACAACAATTCCAGCATCAGCGCATTGAAGCTGCAGAGCGGCCGCATCGCCATTGCCTACAATCCCACCTGTACCCCCAACCCGCAGCCGGGAAAGGCGGCCTGGCCGGGACTTCGCTGCCCCGTTGCCGTGGCGCTGTCCGAGGACGGCGGCAAAACCTTCCCCATGATCCGCTGGATGGAGCGGGGCGAAGGCTTCATGGGCGATGAGAACAAGACCAACAACAAGCAATATGAGTATCCCTATCTTATGCAGAGTCAGGACGGCATGCTGCATCTGAGCTACGCGGCCCGGACACGGCAGGGCATCAAGTACCTGCGCTTCCGTGAGGAGGATGTGATGGGCACAAAGCGGGAGACGGTCGGACTCTACAATCCCACCGCGGCCCAGAGTCGATAAGACGGAACATAGCTTTTCCAAATATGAAGGAGGATTTTGAATCATGCTGACACAGTACAATCTGAAGATGCCCCATGCGGTTTACGGCGGCGAGAATGCCATGGAGAATATCACCGCCATCATCAAAACCAAGGGCGTGAAAAAGGTGGCAATGTTTACGGACAAGGGGATTGAAAATGCAGGGCTCTTTGCGCTGCCGGAGGAGGCTGTGAAGGCCTCCGGCGCAGAGTATTACGTGCTGGATGATCTTCCTGCAGAGCCCAGTTATATGGCAGTACAGAATCTTGTGGATCAGTTCAAGTCCTCCGGCGCGGATCTCATCGTTGCCTGCGGCGGCGGTTCGGTCATGGATGCGGCCAAGCTGGCCAGCATTCTGGTGACCGATGACTACGGCGTGAAGGAGCTTTTGGACAACCCGGGCATGGCACAGAAGTGTGTTCCCATCGTGCTGATTCCCACCACAGCGGGTACCGGTGCTGAGGTAACCCCCAATGCCATCGTGGCGGTGCCGGAGAAGGAGCTGAAGGTCGGCATTGTCAATGAGAACATGATTGCGGACTATGTAATTCTGGATGCCCGTATGATTAAGAACCTGCCGCGGAAGATTGCAGCAGCCACCGGCGTGGATGCCCTGGCGCACTGCATTGAGTGCTTCACCAGCAACAAGGCAAATCCTTTCAGCGACCTCTATGCGCTGGAGGGTCTGGATCTTATCCTTAACAATATCGAGAAGGCCTGCGATGATCCTGAGGCCATGACAGAGAAGAACCGGATGCAGATCGCTGCATATTATGGTGGTCTGGCCATCACTGCCTCCGGCACCACGGCAGTGCATGCGCTGAGCTATCCGCTGGGCGGCAAGTATCACATTGCGCACGGTGTCTCCAATGCCATTCTGCTGGCACCGGTGATGCGCTTTAACAGCGAGCATCCGGCCGTGCGGGAGCGCCTGTCAGTGGCTTATGACAGATGCTGCCATGAGGAAAAGACCTGCACGACAGCAGAGGAGAAGACCGCATGGATGATCGCTCGTCTGGAGGCCATTGTGAAGCATCTGGAGATTCCGGTGAGCCTGAAGGAATTCGGTGTTCCGGCCGAAGACATTGACGGACTGGTAGAGGCCGGCATGCAGGTGCAGCGGCTTCTGGTGAACAATATGCGGCCGGTGACGGCAGAGGATGCCCGCAAGCTGTATGAGGAAATTATGTAATCCTAGAGATGAAAGGAGATAAAAACAATGAAAACAAGTGAGATCAGAGGCATTATCCCTCCGGTGATTACCCCGATGAACGATGACGCAGAGCAGACCGTCAATCACGAGGCCCTGCGCAATCAGGTGGAGCGTCTGCTGGAGGGCGGCGTACACGGTATGTTCCCGCTGGGCACCAATGGTGAGGCCTATGCCCTTTCCTTTAAGGAGAAGGAGGAAATCCTCGAGACCGTGATCGACCAGGTGAAGGGACGTGTGCCCGTTTATGCCGGCACCGGCTGCATTACCACAGCAGAAACCATCCGTATGAGTAAGCGGGCGGAGGCAATGGGCGCAGATGCACTGTCCATCATTACCCCGAGCTTCGCGCTGGCTTCCCAGAAGGAGCTGTATGATCACTATGTGGCTGTGGCGAAGGCTGTGAATATCCCCATCATTCTCTACAACATTCCGCCGCGTACCGGCAACAAGCTGCTGCCGGAGACTGTCCAGGCGCTTTGCCGTGACGTGGACGTCATCGTGGGCGCGAAGGATTCCAGCGGCGATATCGAGAATCTGAAGGCATACATCCGTCTCACCAATGAGCTGGATAAGGATGTGGCAATTCTCGCCGGCAATGACGGCGCTATCCTGACCTGCCTGAAGGAGGGCGGTGCCGGCGGTATCGCAGGACGTGCCAACATCTGGCCCCATACCGTTGCCAGCATCTACAACTGCTTCAAGGCCGGTGATCTGGAGGGCGCGCAGGCGGCGCAGGATGCCATTGCCGTTCTGCAGCAGACCTTCAAGTTTGGCAACCCTAACACCATCATCAAGACAGCAGTTGCACTCCAGGGACATCCGGTAGGAAAATGTCGTGCACCCTTCAACTACGTGCCGGAGGAGGGACTTGCTGCCATCCGCGAGGTGCTGGCAGAGAACGAAGCCAAGGGTATGAACTAAGGAGGAGAAGCCATGAAGAAGCCCATTGTCGGGATTACTATGGGAGATCCGGCCGGTACCGGTCCGGAAATTACGGTGAAGGCATTGGCCGATCCGGCCCAGTACAGCTACTGTCGCCCCATTGTCGTGGGTGATGCCGGAATTATGGAGCAGGCGGCGAAGCTGGTAGGACGCGAGGATATTGTGATCCACCGTTGCAGCAGTGTTTCCGAAGCCTTGTTTACGCCGGGCACCATCGATGTGTTGCATCTGGATCTGATTCCGGACCTTGCTGCCTTTAAGTTGGCGGAGGTCAGTGTAGAGGGCGGCAATGCGGCCTTCCAGTGCGTGAAGAAGGTCATAGAGCTGGCCATGGCAGGTGAGGTGGATGCCACCTGCACCAATGCCTTGAATAAGGAAGCCATGAACAAGGCGCTGGAGTTCTATCATGGAGAGAAATCCGACGGTTATACGCATTTTGACGGGCATACGGAGATTTATGCTACGTATACCAAGACCAAGAAGTATACCATGATGCTGGCCTTTCATGATCTCAGAGTGGTGCATGTGTCTACGCATGTGTCTTTGCGGGAGGCTTGTGACCGTGTGAAGAAGGCCCGGGTGCTGGAGGTGATTGAGATTGCCAACCAGGCCTGCAAGGACATGGGCATTGAGAATCCCCGCATTGCGGTGGCCGGCCTGAACCCTCACTGCGGCGAAAACGGTCTCTTTGGTCGGGAGGAAATTGAGGAAATCACCCCCGCCATCGAAGCGGCGAAGGCAGAGGGGATCACCGGTGTGGTGGGTCCCTGTCCGCCGGACAGCGTGTTCTCCCAGGCACTGGGCGGATGGTACGATATTGTGGTCTGCATGTATCACGACCAGGGACACATTCCGCTGAAGACAGTGGGATTTGTTTACGATCGCGAGAAGCAGGAGTGGAAGGCTGTGGAGGGTGTCAACGTCACCCTGGGACTTCCGATTATCCGGGCCAGCGTGGATCACGGCACGGACTTCTACCATGCCGGAAAGGGCAACGGAAATGAGCTGAGCCTGATCAATGCCATCAAGTATGCGGTGAAGATGACTGGAGTGAAGAAGTTTGCATAAAGCAAACTTCGTAACGATCTGACATGCATCTTAGATGCATGCTTGCCGAAGGCAAGTTCATCGAGAGCTTCCAGCTCGAGATGAATCCGAGGGTATCAAAGGCTTTGCGGTAAGCAAGGCCTTTTTTTTATCACCTGGGCGAAGCAGAGACAGCATACTGCACAACAGAGTTTTAATTTGAAACACTGTATTTGGGAAAATACGAAATGTGTTTAAAATATAAACGAATTAATGGGAACTAACGCAACAAAAATGGCAATGATGCATAATGAAACGGATTGCGAGAGGGGAATCGTTGTTGTGAAACTGGATAAAACCTATAATTTCTCCAAGATGAGCCGCACGGATTTGTGCAGGCTGCATACAGATATGCCGCGAAATGCGGCGGGGAAAAGGAGGAACTTTTTATGACAACCCCTATGATAATCGCGTTGGCGGTTACTGCCTTGATGATCGTTCTGATCATGGTAGATAAGCTGCCTTTCGGTGCACCGCCTCTTCTGGCGCTGCTTCTTCTGGTGGTCCTGGGCGTCTCGGACATCAAGACTGCCTTCGGCGGATTTTCCAATTCCACCATTGTTATGCTGGCGTCCTTCATGGCCATCATTGCCGCGCTGCAGAAGACCAGTCTGATCGTAAAGTTCAAGGACATGATTTATGCCATGGCGGACAAGGGCGGCTTCAAGGCCTATGTGCTGCTGATCCTTGTGGTCATGCTGGGCTGCAGCCTTTTCGGTACCGGCTCCACTGCTTACTATGTGCTGGTGATCGGCCTGCTTTCTAATCTGCCGGACAGCAAGAAGCTTCCGCCGTCCAGAGTGCTGATGCCCGCGGGCTTTGCGGCAAACCATCCGCTGGCTCCCTTCAATACAGCACTGCAGTACGGCATTGTGATCGCAGTTCTGGAGAGTGCCGGTGTTGTGGCAAATGTCAATCTGGTGAAGTTCTCCATCGTAAATCTTTGCCTGTCTCTCGGCTTCTTCGCATGGTGCCTTCTGGCCTATAAGATCATGCCGGATCATCCCATTGCTGAGTCCAAGAAGGCCGCTGCACATGAGGGACAGACCGTAAGCATGTCCAAGGACAAGGAAATGGTAACCTATGTCAGCTTCGCCGTTGCTGTGGTCGGCATGATTCTTCAGAGCAAAATCGGCGATGCCGGTTATGCCATCACAGGCTTGGCAGTAGGTGCACTTCTGGTATTCGGCGTAATGGATTTCAATGAGATCCGGGATGCCATCAGTGCTCCGATCATCATTATGTCTGCCGGCGTTATCGGTATTGCGGATGTTCTCGGAAATACCGGCCTGACCAATCTGGTTGGCCAGACAGTTGCCACCATGCTGGGCAGCAATGTGAACCCCTTCGTTCTGATCTTTGTATTCTGTATCCTGACCAGTGTGCTGGCAACTCTGACCGGTTCCACCATCGGTACCGTATATGTATTCGCACCGATGGCTATTGCAACCTGTGTCAGCCTGGGACTGGATCCCACAGCGGCAGCTGCGGCTATCGTGGTTTCCGGATGGTGCGGACATTTCCTTCCCATCGACGGTATGCCGGCTATGATCATGGGTGCCGGAGATTACAAGATCGGAGAGTTCTGGAAATTCACAATTCCGCAGTATTTTATCCGTTTGCTGGCTCTGACCATCGGCGCCGTGGTGATCTTCCCGATGAAGTGATGCGACGCTAAATAGTTACGTTAAGTTCATGCAGGATGCTTGACACAGTTGACATAATTGCGGAAAATAGCGTATATAAGAAAAATGCGGGAGGAAAACCATCTCATGAAAAACAAATTTGAACTGGAGCATGTGGGCATCAATACGGATAATGAAGGCGAGGCCGCTAAGCTGGCGGAGCTTCTGAGTCTGATGTTCAACCTGGAGCCCCGGCACGGACAGAAGTCCGAGTTCGCCGGAAACTACTTCGAGTGCATGAAGACACCTTTCTTGGGCACGAACGGCCATATTGCCATGCGGACAGCGGATCTTGCTGCTGCCATGGAGGAGCTGAAGGAGAAGGGCTTTGATTTCCGGATGGAGACCGCAGCCTACTTCGAGGACGGTCGGATCAAGAATGTTTACCTGGCAGGTGAGTACGGCGGATTTGCCATCCACATTATGCAGAAGTAATAGACAAACAGAATATAGATAGTGAAAGAAGGGAGGCTCCAATAGAGCCTCCCTTCTTTCACTTTAAAAATTTTTGTAATTTCTTCTTGACGAATGGCAGCTATTCCTGTATAGTACATCAAGTCGCCGCAAGTGAGACACGAGCGGCGATAAAAAATTGAAAAAGCGCTTGACAAACAAACGAGAGCTTGATATCATATATGGGCTGTCAAAAATGACAAGCGAAAAGAACCTTGAAAATCAAAGATCGAATAATACACAGACCCTGAAGATTCTTTAA
>CAVATZ010000050.1:0-16887 GCA_963591655.1 Clostridiales bacterium | reverse complement strand
TTTGCTTGGCCCAGTTGAACCGGATGGTTGTATATACCAGTGCTTTGTCCAACAGTTCCCGGTAAATTTCATCGGCATCCTCGTCGCCCTCTCCGATGGCAGCGACCATCCGTCTGTGGATCTCGGCACAATCATCAAGTGTCAGAGCATCGTTGCTCTTTCTATAAGTATCGTATGAATTCTGCATGATTTTTCCCTCGCACAATACGAGGCTAAATCTTTGTTTAACCGCGTAGTATAGAGCTTGATTTTGTTGACAAAACTTAAATCATCTTCAGATAGGTTGTCTGCTCCGTCTTAGGAATATTCAGCGCATCCATCGCCTGTTCTGCTGTCCACTTTAAATTCAGCATCAGGTTTTTTATATCGATTACTCTTGTCTCTCTTGCTTCCTGTTCCAAAGCTTCTTCCATGATCTTACACATATGCGCGACTCCTTCCTCTGATTCTTTCAGGTATTTTGCTTTCTTCTTAATCAAATCATAACACATTTCATCCGGATCGGAACACCGGAAATCATGCATCAGTTTCCCGATTTCGGAATCTCCTTCATACGCACCGTTTACATAGACGATATGTCGTCTATCCGGAAACCGTTCCCCGGAAGTGAAATTCATACTTCCGATGATATAGTAAGGCTCGCCCTTTCCGAATACATCCTTCTCTGTGATGAAGATAATGTAAGTGGTCGGCAGTTCCTCGAACTCCTGTCCGGCATCCAGATTCTCGATATCCATCACACTGGAATGATATCTGGCCCGCTCAGGTCTTGCGCCGTCACTGGCTCTTTGCACTTCGATGTCGTACTGCACGCCTTCTGCGTCTGTGGCCGCGGCATCAAGGCAGATGGATCTGGCACCGGTCACACGCTTCATGTCCGCCTGGGTTTCAATCTTTGTGACAGATAGGTCCTTCTTATCTAAGATGATTCTCAGCACCAACTCCGTCAGCGCTATGTTGTCCTTGAACAAGCATCTCATAAAGGTATCGTCCATCGGACGCATGCCGTGAAGTCGTATGAGATTATCCTGATGCCGCTTTTCAATTGCCTGTAATTCCAGATCGGTCATGGTACTCCTCTAATGATTCAGAACAAATGGTCTTTATTTCTGATTTTACCAGTAATATGACGTATAGTCAAAGACATTATTAAAAGATAATGTATACCATGCGATGGCATAGTTGTCCACAAAACCAGATGCTTTCGTATACGTTTGAAATGCCGAGTTTTGTTGTGGTGGATCAGCCAATGCCGAGCTATCGTTGATACGATAGTGTGGAAGAAATTACTGGTACCTTTTTTTGAACACTTACTTACGGCATCCAGCCGGAGACAGACAGCGTGGAAACGGGCTTCAGAGGGGGATTCACGCAGTCTTGAAATTGGCGATTCTGGAATAGAAAAATGCAGATGACACAAAAATCTATTCCAAAGTTATCAGCGCTGCGGCAAATTTTGTATCAAGCAGCATATTGCCTAAAAACCGGCCCGAAAATATAGAAATGTAAGCGCTTTCACTTCTCCGCGTCGTATGCTATACTTTGACAAAACAGTGTTGTGCCGGTGCAGTCAAAGGCCGGCAGAAAAGGAGGACTTTATATGGCAGATATGGCGAAGGAGCATCCGGATTGTGCGTATTGTGCAAAGGGAGAGCTGGTGGCAAAGTTCGGATATGAGATTTGTGAGCTTCCGGCATCTACGGTTTACCTTTTTAAGGAGCAGAGCCATCCGGGAAGATGTATCGTGGCATCCAAGCATCATGTTTCCGAGATGCTGGCGCTGAGTGAGGAGGACCGGGCAGCCTTCATTGCCGACGTGGTGACGGTGGCCAATGCGATTCATGCAGTGCATCATCCGGACAAGCTGAATTACGGTATGTACGGAGACACCGGCTGCCATCTGCATATGCATTTGGTGCCGAAGTACAAGGATGCATTCGAGTGGGGCGGAACCTTTGCCATGGATCCGAACCAGAACAAGATCACAGACGAGGCGGAGCTGGAGAAGATCGCAGCACCGCTTCGGGATGCGATTCTGAAGAAGTAAGAGGGAAACGACGGCGTGCAGCGCCAATGAAGAAGGAGGCCGGGAAAACCGACCTCCTTTTTGTGTGAATTTGTATTGACTTTAACCTTAGGGTTAAGGTTGCTACTATACCGGACGGGGTGAGACGGCGGCATACAGTCTTTTTCGGAAGATGAAGTAGTAGCCGTATTCGAAGAGGATCATGCAGGTCCAGCCGATGGCACAGGCATAGGCCTCGCCGGTGATGCCGACCCGGGGAACCAGAATGTAGACAAAAATGGTCCGTACAGCGATTTGCAGGATGGTGGAAACCAGGGTAATGCTCATGTTTCCCATGCCGCGCATGAAGCCCTGCATGGCGTTGGTGAGGCAGGGGAAGACTATGGTGAAGGCCTTCACGGAAAGGTAGGCAACGCCGAGACGGATCATTTCCTCGGCACCGGTGTCCGGCGCAAACAGCTGGATCAGCGGACGGCGGAAGAGGAGGATCAGGATGCAGATGATGGGGTAGTAGACGAGGCCGATGAGGATGCCCTTCCGGAGCGTTTCCTTCACACGGCGGCGATCTCCGGCACCCCGGTTCTGGGCGGCACAGGTCATCATGCCGTGACTGATGGTCTGGGCCGGGATACGGCCGTAGTCCTCGATCTTGCAGCCCGCATTGAAGGCGGCAATGACGTCGATGCCTTGCACATTGATGACGCTCTGCACCAGGAGCTTGCCGATGGGCTGGCAGGATTGCTGCAGCGCGGTGATGAGACCGCTGGACAGAATTTTCTTCAGCAGCTCATGATCCATGATCAGCTCCTCCCGACGAAGCCGCAGGGCCGGAATGTGCCGGTGGACATAGACGAAGCACAGGATGGCCGACAGAGCTTCGGCAATGATGGTGGCCAGTGCTGCGCCGAATACGCCCCAGTGAAAGAGGAAGATAAAGATGCAGTCCAGTACGGCATTCAGCACAGAGGAGATACCCACGAAGGTAACCGGGGTTTTCGAATCTCCCACGGCACGCAGCGCACTGGACATGATGTTGTACTGGAAGGTGAAAAAGTTGCCGATGAAGAGCAGCCGGAGGTAGGTGAGAGAGTCGGTCATGATGGCGGCGGGCGTGTTCATCAGCCCCAGAATGGGACGAGACAGCATTACCCCGAGGAGCATGACCAGGAAGCCGGCAAGGGTGCCGAAGATCAGGGTCGTGGAAAGGGAGTGCTTCAGCTTTTCCGTATCGCCGGCGCCGTAGTATTTGCTCATGTAAACCGAGGCACCGATGCCGAGACCGGAGACACTCTGAATCAGCAGCACGGAAACCGGGTTGGATACGGAAACGGCGCTCAGGGCAGCGACACCGGCGCCCTTGCTGACCACGATGGAGTCGACGGCATTATAGGTGAGTTGCAGAAAGTTGCCGAAGATCAAAGGAACGGCATAGGCTAGGAGGTGGCGGTAAATGCTGCCGCTGGTCATATTTCTCATGGGAGCTCCTTATACGATTTACATATATTAATTGTTTTAATTGCCTTGATTGTTTAACAATACGGCGTAACAAATCATTACTTGTCCTTCAGTCTAGCACAGGATGAAGGGCAGTTCAAGAAAGCGCTTACACAAGAGCGAATCGCCTTGTACACAAGACCGCGGCTATTCTATAATAGAAGAAAAGCAAGGAAGGGAGCATTTCTATGAAGATTGTGAACCTGCAGAACGAGAACCGGAAGTACGTGAAATCCATCGAAAATTTCCATGTCCTGGAATACCTTCAGGACGCCAGCGTGGCTCCCATGAACGCGGAGCTTCAGTATTTTATGAGCAAAATGCGGGTGCGCCGGCGGCAGGTGGTGATTGAGCTGGACCAGAATCATTCCGCCATTACCCAGGCCGGATCGATGCAGTGGACCTGCGGCAGTGTGCGGGCCACCACGGGGCTGAAGGGGGTCGGCGATCTCATCGGCAAGGCCTTCAAGGGGGCGGTGACCAAGGAGAGTGCGGTGAAGCCGGAGTATGTGGGAACCGGCATTCTGTGCCTGGAGCCTACCTATAAGTATATCATTCTGACGGACGTGGGACGTTGGGGAAATGCCGGCATGACCATTGAGGACGGCATGTTTCTGGCCTGTGACGGCAACGTGAAGAACCGCATCGTGGGGCGGCGGAATCTGTCCTCCGCCATGCTGGGCAATGAAGGCTTCTTCAATTTGAGCCTTTATGGTAACGGTGTGGCAGCGCTGGAGTCCAATGTGCCGGAGGAGGAGCTCATCGAGGTGGTGCTGGAGAACGATGAGCTGAAGATTGACGGCAGCCTCGCCGTCTGCTGGTCCTCCAATCTCGACTTCACCGTGGAGCGCAGCGGCAGCACACTGGTGGGTTCTGCCGTCAGCGGTGAGGGCCTCGTGAATGTTTACCGCGGCACCGGCCGTGTGCTGATGAGCCCTGTGGCGGCCAGCAGTACATTGTATACAGCAACCCACGGCATGAGCGCGAACACCGCGAAGACCGGGAATTAACAGGGCATGTATGTGGAAGTGCCTTACAGCAGGCCCATGGACTTCAGCTCCTGATACAGGCGAGCAACGGGGAGCCCCACGATGGTATTGTAGTCGCCTTGGATGCCCTTCACGAATTTACCGAAGCTGCCCTGGATGCCGTAGGCCCCGGCCTTGTCCATGGGCTCCTCACTTTCCGCATAGCTTCGCAGCTCCGCCGGGCTCAGAGGATAGACGGTCACAGCGGCCATTTCCGCGAAGCATCGACTTTCCTTTGGGGTAATGACGGCGACGCCGGTGTACACCTGGTGGGTGCGCCCAGAAAGGGAGGCAATCATTTCTGCGGCCTCCTCGTGTGTCTTGGGCTTACCGAGAATGTGATTGTCGACGGATACCACGGTGTCGGCACCGACTACCACCGTGGCATCGCCGACATTACCCTCGGACAACAGACGGGTGTAAACATCCTCTGCCTTCTGTCGGGCCAGCGCCTGCACCACCTCCTCCGGATTTTCGGAGGAGATTTTTTCTTCTTTATGACTGGGCATAACCTCCGCTGTCAGGCCGATCTGATGGAGAAGCTGAATGCGCCGAGGAGACGCGGATGCCAGAATGAGTCTCATAATTTTCCCTCTTTTAAATTTATTTATACGATAAAATGTTCGACAATTCTTGCTCGGATGAAACGTCTGTGTTAGAATAATCTGAGCTGAACTATAGTATAGGGGTTTTGCGGATGCAAGACAATACCCTAGGGACAGGAGGATTGAGAAGGATGAAGTACTACGAACAGGAAAAGCAGCGCTGTATCGAGCAGATGAATGAGACCGCGTCCCGGCTTCCGTCATTTTTCAGACCTTATCTCAACAGCATCCTGGCGGTGAAGGATGGCTCCTTCCGTACTGCCCGGGCCTATGCCTATGATTTACTGGTGTTTTACCGGTATCTGCTGTCAGAACGGCATCTTGCGCCCGAGGACATTACCCCGAAGTATCTGGAGGAGCTGCAGCCCATGGAGCTGGAGGATTATCTGGCGTCGCTGCTTTCCTATGAGACGGAGGAGGATCGGCAGTACAATGAAGAGCTTCGGCGGATGAAGCGGGAAAATCCCAAGAATCTGGCGCTGCAGGGGAGACCGCAGAAGATGCA
Organism: Clostridiales bacterium; assembly: GCA_963591655.1. Classification (GTDB taxonomy): domain Bacteria; phylum Bacillota; class Clostridia; order Lachnospirales; family Lachnospiraceae; genus Oribacterium. Next base: position 11,229 of record CAVATZ010000050.1, on the reverse strand, counting down.
CCATATGGCGGCTTCGGCCCGGGCCCGGAATCTCGCGGCGATCCGGGGGCTGTATAAGCATCTTCATAAGAACAATCTCATTGAGAAAAATCCGGCCATGCTGGTGACGACACCGAAGACCCCGAAAAAAGAGGTCATTGCCATGAATGATACCGAGGTGGGGCGGGTGTTTTCGAACCTGGTGAACACCAACATTTCCCGGACGAGAAAGCAGTTCGCTGAGCGCCAGCAGCTCAGGGACATCGCCATCATTACCCTGCTTCTCTTCACGGGAATTCGTGTCTCCGAGTGCGCGGGCATCGATGTGAAGGACATCAATTTCGAGGAAAACAGCATCGTGATCTATCGGAAGGGCGGCAAATCCCAGACGATTTACTTCAACAAGCAGACCCGGGAGGCCTTGCTGGATTATATTCAGAATGAGCGGCAGACCCCGGAATACGATAAGGACGCGCTGCTGGTGAGCCGGCGGGGGGAGCGTATGTCGGTGGATTCCATTGAGCGGGTGGTGAAGAAGTATACGGGACTTGCGACGGTGAAGAAGATTTCCGCCCACAAGCTGCGGAGTACCTACGCCACGGCGCTTTACAATATCACGGGGGATGCCATGAAGGTGAAGGATGCCCTGGGGCACTCCAGCCTTTCGGTGGTGCAGAAGTATGTGGACCAGAGCAAGCGGAACCGCAGTGAGGCGGCGCTGCAGATTGACTATAGGGATAATGCCGGCGACGCGGAGGTTAACTAAGTAAACCCTGGAGGTTGACAATTCTGCGTGTATACTTTATACTCTGCCTGAGTCAAAAAAGGAAGCAGGAGGGTATTGCAGATATGGATATACGGGAGCTGACGGAGCAGATCCTGGCCGGAAGACGGCTGAAAAAGGAGGATCCGCTGATGGAACTGGTGACGGCGGAGCTGACGGAGCTGAAGGCCGGTGCAGATCGTCTGCGGGAGCATTTCTGCGGCAGCAAGGTGGATCTTTGTACGATCATCAGCGGCCGTTCCGGAAGATGCGGTGAAAACTGCCGTTTTTGCGCACAGTCAGCCTGCCACCATACAGATTGTGAGGAGTATCCGCTGCTGGATGCAGACACCATCGTGGCCCAGGGAAGAGCCAACCAGGAGGAGGGCGTGGATCGTTACGCCATTGTGACCTCCGGCAAGAGTCCCTCGAAGGAGGATTTCGAGCAGATCATCGCCACCTTTGAGCGGATGCATGAGGAGCTGGAGATAGAGCTCTGCTGTTCTCTGGGATTCCTGACCAGCGAGCAGTTCCACCGGCTTCATAAGGCGGGCGTCACCAGCATTCACAACAACATCGAAACCTCCCGTCGTTTTTTCCCGGAAATCTGTACAAGCCATACCTTTGAGGACAAGCTGGCCAACATTCGCCGCGCTCAGGCAGAGGGCCTGTGTGTCTGCTCCGGCGGTATTATCGGCATGGGTGAGACCTGGGAGGACCGTATCGATATGGCCCTGACGCTGCAGGAGCTGGGCATTGAGTCCATTCCCATCAACAGTCTGATGCCCATCAAGGGGACACCGCTGGAGAATCTGCCTCGACTCACGGAGGAAGAGATTCTGCGAACCATCGCCATCTTCCGCTTCATCAATCCCACGGCGAACATTCGGCTGGCCGGGGGACGGGCTCTGATGCAGGGCAACGGACGGGAAACCTTCCGGGCCGGTGCCAGCGCCAGCATTACCGGAAACATGCTGACCACCTCCGGCTCCACCATCCAGGGTGACAAGGACATGCTGCAGGAGCTGGGAAGAGACATTACGCCGGACTGGACACTGCCGGAGACAGAGCGGGCGGATTATCCGTATCGCTACAGAGGGTAAGGGAGAAGTAAAACCATGAAAATGAATATTCAGACAATGACGCTTGTGGCGGTGATGACGGCAGTGATGTGCGTCCTGGGACCCATGTCCATTCCCATCGGTCCGATACCGGTTTCACTGACGGTGCTGACGGTTTATCTGGCCGTATATATTCTGGGGATGCGCTATGGTACGCTGGCATATCTCATTTATCTGCTGATCGGTCTGGTGGGTGCGCCGGTGCTTTCCGGATACTCTGGCGGTCCGGCCAAGGTCTTCGGTCCCACCGGCGGCTATCTCATCAGCTTCATTCTGATGGCGCTGATTTCCGGCTGGTTCATCGACCATTATTATAAGAAGATTCCCATGCAGGTTGCTGGCATGGTGCTGGGACTCATTGTCTGCTATGCCTTCGGCACCACCTGGCTTGCAGTTCTGGCGCATATGGGCGCCAAGGCGGCACTGGCTGCCGGTGTAATCCCCTTCATCCCCTTCGATCTCATCAAGATCGCCATTTCTGTTGTCGTGGGACGGGCTGTGCGGAATCGCCTTTCCCAGATGCTCCCCGGCCGCAGCGTGGCGGCTTAACAGTCACGATATATGTAAATACAACCCCCGGTTGCGCTGTCACTTGACATGATGCAGCCGGGGTTTTAATCTTTATCATGCTGAACCCAGCACGATGATACGCTGTTCAGGGGCTTCGCGCAAGCCCCACTAACGATAGAGGAGGAACAACTATGGCTTGTACAACGATTCTGGTTGGAAAAAAAGCATCCTATGACGGATCCACGATGATTGCACGGAATGACGATTCCGGTGCCGGACACTTCACACCAAAGAAATTTGTTGTGGTGCATCCCGCCGAGCAGCCGCGGCTTTACCGCTCTGTGCTTTCTCATGTGGAGATTCCCTTGCCGGAAAATCCCCTTCGCTATACTGCTGTACCGAATGCGGTGAAGGGAGAGGGCATCTGGGCCGGCAGCGGCGTCAATGCCGAAAATGTGGGCATGACCGCGACAGAAACCATTACCTCCAATCCGCGGGTACTGGGTGCGGATCCGCTGGTGGTTTACCGGCCCGCGGAAGGAGAGCAGCCGGAGGTGCCCGGCGGCATCGGTGAGGAGGACCTGCCGACATTGGTACTCCCTTATATTCACAGTGCCCGGGAAGGCGTGACGCGGCTGGGAGCTCTGCTGGAGCAGTACGGCACCTACGAAATGAACGGCATTGCCTTCCAGGATCTGGATGAAATCTGGTGGTTGGAAACCATCGGCGGACATCATTGGATCGCCCGCCGTGTGCCGGATGATTGTTATGTGGTGATGCCGAACCAGCTGGGGATCGACAGCTTCGATCTGGAGGATGCCTTCGGCGCGCAGAAGAATTTCATGTGCTCCGCGGATATGCGGGAATTTATTGCCGAGAATCACCTGGATCTTTCTCTGGACGATCAGCTGAATCCCCGGGATGCCTTCGGCAGCCATGATGATGCGGATCATGTATACAATACACCGCGGGCCTGGTATATGCTGCGGTATTTCAATCCCCACAGCTGGGTTTGGGACGGCAATGAGGCGGACTTTACGCCGCGTTCTGATGATCTGCCCTGGTGTATGGTGCCGGAGCGGAAGATTACCCCGGAGGATGTGAAGTACGTGCTGTCCTCCCACTATCAGGGCACACCCTACGATCCCTATGCCGCCTACGGAGACAGCAGCATGCGGGGCGCCTATCGCTCCATCGGCATCAACCGGAATGATTTCATGGCGCTGATTCAGCTCCGTCCCTATGCGGCGCCTGCGTATCGGGCCATCGAGTGGCTGGCCTTCGCCTCCAATGCCTTCAATACCATGGCACCCTTCTATGCCAATGTCGGCGACACGCCGGTATACCTGAAGAATACAACAGCAGATGCCTCCACTGACAATTTCTACTGGAGCAGCCGGATGCTGGCAGCCATGAGCGATGCCTCTTACAGTAAGTCTCTGTTCCACATTGAGCGGTATCAGGAAACGGTAGGCGGCAAGGCGCATGCCCTGATCCGGGAATATGACAGAAAGCTTGCTGCCGAGGACAATGTTGAGAAATCCATCGCCCTCTGCGAAGCGGCCAACGCGGCAATCGCTGACATGCTGCAGAAGGAAACGCAGAAGACTTTAAATCAGGTGCTCTTTGAGCTCTCCGGCATGATGAAGAACTGCTACGCCCGGTCAGACGCGTAAGGTCCATCAGCGTTTAACCATGTACTGATCTGCTGTGCATCCCGATGGCCCTTGGCATATAGGTCCTTGATGACCTGCTGATTCTTTGTCAGGGTATTCAGTCCCTCTATGCTGTCCGGGGCCAGAAGCAGAACGCGGCCCTCCTTTTCATATTCCTTGCAGAGGTCCAGCTCCCGGTTGTAGCGTTCGGCCCGCATCATCATGGCTTCGGCTGCCTTCGGGTAATGATGCTTCAGCAGCCCGGCCAGCTTCACATCCTTCTCCGGATTCCGGTAGAAATCCCGGGGCCGGGTAAGAATCACCACCACCCGGTCACAGCCGTCCTGCATGGCCCGGGCAACGGGAATGGGATCGCTGATGCCGCCGTCATAATAGAGCTTTCCCTTATAGGGATAGGGCTTGTTCAGAACCGGCACACAGCAGGAGGCCTTGATGATGTCATATTCGTCAAGGCGAATCTCCTCTGCGGCGTCAAAGTACTCCGCCTCACCGCTGTCGGCATTGGTGGCGATAATCAGGAAGCGGGCCGGATTGTTGTGCATGGCTTCATAATCCAGTGCCAGCTCGCCGTCATGATTTCCCAGTGTGGAGTAGATGTAGTCCAGGTCAATGTAGTTGCCGTGACTCTTCAGAAAATTCCCGACACCCATGTAGCCCGTTTTGAACATGTATTCTGTATACGAACGATAGCAGCGACCGATCTGTCCAGCGAGGAAGGAGCTAATGTTGGCGGAACCGGCTGAGATGCCGATGCAATAGTCAAAATTCAGCTTCTTCTCCATACAATAGTCGAAAATTCCGGCGCCGTAGGCACCGCGGACACCGCCGCCCACATCGATAATTCCAAGCATATTCTGTCTCCTCCATGATGCTTATTAATAGGAAGTCTTTTTTCAGACTATCCCCTGTTATACTCCCTCAGGGCGAAAAAAATCAATGCCAAAGATCAATTCATATTTTGTTTACAGACTGTTCATGGATTTCTTACATCGTGGCGATATAGTAAAACCTGTAATCGGGAGAATGGAGGTTTTGCTTATGGTACTGTTTATATTGAAGGTTATGTTTTTTCTTTCGGTTTTCTTCGTAGCGGGTGTATACATGGAGAGCAATTTTGATGATTGTCCATATAATAAAAGGAAGCGTTCGGCGGATTCTCTGAAGGAGGACACAGCAGAGCAGGAGACAACGAGTCCTGTGGTGGCCTCCATGCAGTCTTAGGGTAATGTTGGCGGTCCCGCCTGCCGGGACAAGCAGAAGAAGATGGTGATTCGGCTCTCAGTTTTATTCTGAGAGCTTTTTAAATGTCCGATACTCTCACAACAATATGAGACGGAGGACTGAGGCAAATAAGGTTATACACTTCCGGCAGGACTGGAGATTCTCCTTGGTTTGATGTTTTAGTGGAATATGTAGTTACAGAAGAGGGGTTTATGTGTATTAAATATCTTATACATTCTCATATCGTTCTGAGAGGAAAAGAAATTGAAAATTATCGTGCATAGTGTGAGGAAATATTTTATAATGAAAACAGTCAAATTCATTCGCCGATTTCCGGCGCTTTTTCAAACATAGAGGAACTTCATATGCAGCATACCGGCATCTATTGCATCTTATTTCTGCTGACCATCGCAGCGTTCTTTCTCGGCTACACCAATTTCTCAAGGCACAAAAATCCCGCCGACTGGCTTCGCATCGAAGCACAGCTGACCGACATTATCCGTCTGCCGGTTGAGCATGCCTACGACTGTATTTATTATCAGGGCATCTATCAGGGCGGAACCGAAGAGCAGAGCTATCAGTTTTATTCTGCACCGGTGTCAGACTTCGGGGCACTGAAGGAGCTTGAGACCTTCTATGTGAATCCGTCGAATGCAGAGGATTATCACCCGGAATACACCTGCTATGACCAGGGTAAGGGCTTCTTACTTGTGTGTGTGCCCGCGCTTGGTTTCTGCGCCCTGCATGCTGCGGACAACCGCAGAGCCGCTTAGATTGCGATGTGAGGAATATGGCAATGGCAGATCATGATAAAGAAAATGTACAGGAGTCCCCGGAGGATCGAAGAAACCGGCTGCAGCTGCGGGAACGGCTGAAAAAGGTAGCCGCGGATCAAAAGGAAAAGAACGGGTTGTATTCTGTTGTCCTGAAGGACGCGGAAATCAATGATGAAACACTGCAGGCCTTCCGCAATGATTTTGAGCCCTTCGGTTTGACAATTAAGCTGGCGGAAAAGGAGAGCGGAAGATATGATCTCCAGCTCATCTACAATCCCAGCCAGCTGAAGGCAATGCTCCAGAAAAGCGGCGGGCGTCGTCAGGAGTACTTTGAAACCGGCTTTACGGTGGGAGAGATCTTCGACCTTATGGCGGCCGGGGTGCCCCGGGAGGAGCTGTACCAGGCCACCCGCATGAGCCGCGCTACCTTTCATCGGAGAGTGGCTTTTTATCGGGAACACGGAAATTTGAATCAGGCTTTTCATTGAAAAGGAGAAAACAATGGGCAGAGCAGGCAGCGGCGGCCATTCCGGCGGGGGTGGCAGCTTTGGCGGAGGACATCGTTCCGGCGGCAGTGTCAGCGGCGGCCACCATGTCGGCGGTGGCGGAGGAGGCGGTCATCGGGCCGGCTCCGGCGGCTTTCGCCCCGGTGGGGGCGGCGGACTGGGCGGAGGTTTTCGTCCCGGCGGGGGATTCGGCGGCGGGATGAGAGGCCCCGGCTTTGGCGGTCCGCCCGGCGGAGGTTTCCGTCCGAATCCAGGGCCGCACTTTGGCGGTCCCGGACCGGGCTTTCCGCCTCCGGGACCCAGACCGCCGCGGCGGAATAACGGCTGCGGCACAGGCTGTGGCAGCGGCTGTCTGACCGTGGTTCTGGTGCTGTTCGTCATTTGCTTCGTCCTCGGCATTCTCAGCGGCGGCTGCGCCAGAGGCAGCTACAGCAGCGGAAGCACAGTGGCAAGCACCATTGTCCGGACAAAGCTGACGGATTCCCACAGCTATGACAGCAATGATGTGGCAGATGAGCTGAACTGGTTCGACTCTGTATCGGATACGGAAAGCAGGCTGAAGGACTTCTACGATGCAACCGGCGTACAGCCTTATGTTTATCTCAGAGCTTACGACAGCAGCCTCACAAGCGACGCGGAAAAGGAAGCCTGGGCCAAGGATTTCTTTGACAGTACACTGAAGGATCAGGATGGCTTCCTCTTTGTTTACTTCGCAGAAGAGGACCAGGATGAAGATGTGGGATATATGGCCTATGTGGTCGGCAGCCGTGCCCAGTCCGTCATGGATTCGGAAGCAGTAGATATCTTCTGGAGCTATATTGACCGCTACTGGCCCACAGATATGTCCACAGATGACGTGATTTATGAGAGCTTCTCGGATACCGCCACAGCCATCATGCATGTGAGTACAACAGAGGCAGATCTCTCGAAGTACCGGCTTCTCGCCATCATCGTGGTCGGCGGCGGCGCCGTCATTTTCCTGGTCATCCGCGAGAAAAACAGACGTGCGCACGAAAAAGCCAAGGAAACCGAAAGCATCCTGAACACACCGCTGGAGCAGGCAGCACAGCAGAAAGCTGCCGAGCAGACAGAGGCAAAAGCAGAAAAGAGCTCGGTCGATGATCTCATCGATCATTACAATAAAACCTGACAACGCTTCAGTACAAGGAAGAAATCCGGAAAGGAAACAGCATGGGCGTATTTGGAAGAATCAATCAGATTTTGAAGGCAAATGTCAACGAGCTTCTCGACAAGGCGGAGGATCCCTCCAAGATGATCGACCAGACCCTTCGGGATCTTCGCACAGATCTGGCCGAGGTGAAGAAGGAAACCGCTGGTGTGATCGCGGACGAGAAGGCCGCTGAGCGGAAGCTCAACGAGTGTAAGGAAGGCATCACCAAGGCCGAGACAGCTGCGAAGAATGCACTCCTTGAGGGTAATGAAGGCGATGCGAAGAAGATTCTTGTCCGCAAGAATGAGCTCAGCAGCGCACTGGAGGGTCTGGAGACAGCGTATCAGCAGGCCCATGAAAATTCCGAGAAGATGCGGAAGGCTCATGACAAGCTGGTGGCAGACATTGAAGCCCTGGAAAACCGAAAGGACAGCATCAAGGCAAAAATGGCTGTGGCAAAGACCCAGGAGCGCATCAACCAGATGACTGCATCAGACCGGGCAGCCGGATCGCTGGAGGCCTTTGATCGTTGGGAAGCAAAAGCCAATAAGCGTCTGGACAGTGCGCAGGCCGCTGAGGAACTGAACAAGGGAAGTGACACGGAAGCCCTAGTAGATAAATATGCCAAGGGCAGCAATGCGGCAGTCGAGGACGAGCTGAGCAAAATGAAGGCCGAGCTTGGTTTGAATTAAATTCCTGGCAGTATGCGGTTAAAGTACGATTTAACCGCATACTATAAGTGAGAAAAATCCCCTCTTCCTCCCATATGGGCAATCAAAAGCACGCCATATCGGCGTGCTTTTTTACTGTCTATAATGTCTATCGCATTTTCAGCTCAGTCATCCCGACGTCTTCCGCCAAAGAGAATCACGAGCCGCAGCAGCTGTAAAATGGATGTCGCCGCAGCTGCCACATACGTCAGGGCCGCCGCATGCAATACCTTTCGCGTGCCGCTGACCTCATCACCGGCCAGAATGCCTTCCGCGTCCAGAAGCCGCACTGCCCGGGCTGAGGCATCGAATTCCACCGGCAGCGTCACCAGCTGGAACAAAACCGCCAGAGAAAACATGATGATGCCGATCTCCACCAGCGGGGATCCCAGGCCGCTGATGAGCAATCCGATCAGAATCAAAGGCCAGGAAAGCCGGGAGCCGATATTTGCCACCGGCACCAGATTGCCGCGAATCCGCAGCGGCACATAGCCTACATTATCCTGAATGGCATGTCCGCATTCATGGGCCGCTACGCCGATGGCCGCCACAGAACTTACATCAAACACATCATCCGACAAATTTACTGTTTTGGTGCGGGGATCATAGTGATCGGTCAGAGATCCGCCGACCCGCTGTACCCGAACATCGTAAATTCCCTGGGACTGCAGCAGCTGCTGTGCCGCCTCGGCGCCGGTCATGCCGGTTCTGCTCCGTATTCTGGAGTATTTTGAAAAGGCGGAATTTACCCGCCACTGGGCCCACAGGGTAATCCCAACACCGATCAACACCAGTATCATTGTGGGATCCAGGCCATATCCGTACCCATAGCCATACGTTCCGTACATACAATTCTCCTTCCCTTACTTGCCAAGAATTACCTCTATATAATATATCATAACAAAGAAGTGTGTTCATTCGATGACGAATGGTATCTGTTTGCCAAATTTGAAAATCCCGGGGACACATTGCCCCCGGGGTTCATCTTCTCTTTATCCGCTATTGTTACTGTGCCTTGGATTCCGCTGCAGAGGAATCTGTGCTGTCCTTCTTCTCACCGGTTTTTCCGTCCGGCTTGTCTCCGGGCTTATGATCGTCGTCACCCTCCGGCTTTTCCGGTGCATCGGCAGGCTTCTGATCATCGCTTCCCTCCGGCTTCTCCGGCGCATCTGCAGGCTTTTCACCCTCGCCGGGCTTTCCCTGGGGCGCCTGACCGTCCTTTGCAGGACCGCCCTTGCCTTCACCATCCTGCGGCGGCATCTCCGGCTGACCGTTCTGATGGCTCTCATAGATCACAGTTTCAATGGCTTCACCGGTGGATTCTGTGCCCTCCTGATATTCCGTGCCGTTTACGGTCAGCTTATAACCGTTTAAATTGATGGCATTTTTACTGCAGCTCAGGCTGCTGATCTCCGTGTCGCCGGTCAGTGTCCACGTTGCGTCATCACTCAGAGAAACGAATACCTTGCCGGCATTGTCGATCTTTCCGCTGAAGGAAGAGCTGCCGGTCAGATAGAGATTCAGGTTGGAGTTGGCATCCACGGAAATAGTACCTTCGAGAGACTGATCCTCGGCGTTCATGGTCACCTGTCCGCCGTTTTCGCCTTCATTACCCCAACCCTCCGACTGGATCCGCAGTAGATCGTCGGTGGCGTAATTCATCTCCACGTTCTTCAAGTTGATTTCTGCCACGGTATTGGTGACAAAGAACATGCCCGCGTTCTTCGAGGTCAGGGTACCGCCGTTCATGGTGAAGCTGCTCTTTCCGGATTCTGCATCCCCGGACATGGACTGATACAGCATGACGGCCTGCAGAAGGTCTGTCTTATCGCTGTTCTGCACTGTATTGTCGCCGGTCACCTCACAGTCGTTGAGGGTTACGGAATTCTTACCCTCGACCACCACTGCCTGGGCCACATTCGCGGTCAGCGTCGCGTTATTTGCGGTAATGTCGGCGGTGGAATAGATCGCGGGGGAGCCGGAGCCGTTGGTTTCGTAAGTACCGCCGTTCACGGTCAAGGTGCCGCCGCCACGGTCGCTGCGAATCGCTGCGCTGGAGCCGCCCTGGGTGGTCACTGTCAGGTTATCCGCATTCAAGGTACCGCCGCCGGTGACCATGACACCGCCGGAATTGTGCTCCGAGGTGGTAATGGTGGAATCGCTGATATTGACAGTGCTGCCCTCACCATAGGCGAAAACCGCATTGCCATAGGCTGCCTGGGTATCGATTTTCGAATTCGTGATGGTCAGGCTGCCGCCATTCTGCGCAATCGCTGCAGCATTGGTGCCGTAGAAATCCGCCTCATCGCCGGCATCGCTGTCACCGGTTTTGGATACGGAAATATTGTCATAGGATGCTTCCGTGCCGTCCGCATCGATGGCATGGGCACCTGCCTCCTCAGCTGTATAGGAATCTCCTGTGCCGCGCTCCGCGTCAGTGCTGCTTTCTGCCGCCGCTGCAGTGGTTTCTGCCGCTGTTGTGGCCGTCGTGCTGTTGCTGCTTCCGCAGGCCGTCAGGGAAAGGGATAATGCAGCCAGCATCGCTGCGGTCATATGCTTTCTCATAAAGAAAACCTCCTCTGTTGTAAACGATTATGATGTGCATAGCATACCGGGAGGTTGTGATAAAATTGTGGTAGGATTGTGAAGAAAAGGTGAAGCGTTATTCAGTTAGGCACCGGTGGATACCAAAAAATCGCCGACAGAGTCAAACTCCATCGGCGATGCTTCCTGAAAATCACATACCTGCAAAAGGATTATTCCGATATTTCAAACATCAATGTTCATAAATCACTA
>CAVATZ010000049.1:0-17120 GCA_963591655.1 Clostridiales bacterium | reverse complement strand
GAATAGATTCACAGTGAACCACAAAAACCTGTCCGATATCTTCGGGCAGGTTTTTAACGATTCCGGCCATATCGGAAAATCCTACGAAGTGATCACAATACATTTTTCGTTGTAATAGGGAAGCAGGTGGTCGTGGGTTAAAAACATCATGCGTTCGGCCTTGGCTTGTGCAATGAGAATTCGATCGAATGGATCGTGGTGCTTGGGCGCATTTTCTGACCTTTTGATGGTTTCCAATGAAAAAACATGCGTATTTTTGAGCTCTAAGGGTAAGAAGCCGGCCTGTTCACAAAAAGAATTTAACTCTTCACCGGAAAATGTCACATTGTCCGGATGATTTGCGTGTTTTATGGAAATCTCCCAGATAGAGACAACGCTGTAATATATGGAGTTTTCTGAAGAGAGAATCATTTCTCTTGCCATTTTAGGGAGCCGGTCAGATCCTGTTAATGCCCAAATGAGAATATGCGTGTCTAACAGTATATTCACAGATCACCTCCGAAAAGCTCTGCGATTTCATCATTGTATTTGTCAAGATCGTCAGGCTCCTTCAATAATCCCTTTGCTACGCCGATTCGGTTATTGGTTGATGTGTCATAACAGGGAGTTAATTTTGCGATGGGTTTTCCATATCTGGCGATAATGATGGACTGTTCTTTCCCTGATTCTACAAGCTTAATGAGAGAGGACAAGTTTGTTTTTGCTTCTAATACATTTACCTGCATAAGCACCTCCGTTCCATAAACATGGTCTTCTTGACCATATTCTACCATAAATTCTTCGGATTTTCCATCTATAAAAATAAAAAGCGATCACCCGTGAGGGCTGATCGCTTTTTGTTTGCGCTTTGTCTGTATTTATGCGGCCTGTGTTTTGTCCTTGTCTGCTGTCTTCTTCTCCGGGAAGAGTGTACGGAAGATCAGACGGATGAAGGGGCCTACATAGAAGATCTGCAGGAAGCAGGCTGCCGGGAAGTTTAAGAAAGTGGTCTGGAGCCAGGTGGCGATGCAGCTGCTGTTGAAGCCGCCCTTAAAGAGGATGGTGGCCGCAAAGCTCATGATGGGGCACATAATGGCGATGATCATGCAGGAAATGGCCATGGTGATGAAGAAGGGACGATCCTGGGGTGTCACGAGACGGAAGGCCAGCATATGTGCCAGCTTGTCTACGATGCAGAACTCCAGAATGAAGGCCAGAGGCCACATGATTCTCATCTCGGAAAGCGCCATGACGAATACGGCATTGCTCATACCGCCGATGTTCAGGGAAATGTTGTAGCAGACCATGCAATAGACCATCAGGCCCGCCATCAGGATTGTGAAAATAACGTTTTGAAACAGTGTCTTCGGCATAATTGATATCTCCTTTTCGCGAATAACAGATTACTGTGTTGTTCGTTATCAGGACCAAGCCTGTGTCGTTTCCAATTATTACCAAAGCTGTTGTATGAAATTTTTACCATCCGTTATTGTACAGATTTTTTTCAAAATTGCAAGTTTTTTTCCCTAGACACGCCCGGTCCTTTCCTTCTGCTTCATGATGGCGGCATAGCGCAGGAGCTCCTTCCGGGAGGGAACACCCAGCTTTGCGTAAATGTTTTTGTTGTGCCACTTCAGGCCGTTGGCGCTGATGCACATGATCTCCATGATCTCCTTGGAATTTTTTCCTTCCATATACAGGTTGAACACCTCGCGCTCTCTGGCGGTGAGGGTAATGAGCTGCTCCGTGAACATGGCGTAGGAATCCTGATCCAGATCCCGCTGGGCCTTGTCTGTTACCCGCTCCAGCTCCCGGGAGGTCCGGTCATAGTCGTTCTGCAGCTTGTCCAGCTGCCCCTGCAGCATGCTGTGCCGTTCGTCATAGGAGGCGATGAGCTCGCCCTTTTCCCGCTGCTTCTCCGCGAAGAACACGAAGAGATCGTCGATCTCGTCAATGCCGGTTTCGTCGGCACTGTACTGCTCCGCCTTCAGCTGCTGTATGCTCCGCCGCAGGGGCTTCAGATAGCGACGCATGAAGAAGAAGGAGAGGGCAGCAGCCGCCGCCACAAAGATGCTCACCAGAAGTGCCGCCCGGGTCTCGTCTCCGGCAGCGATGCGGTCATAATCACTTTTCGACAGCAGGACGCTGAGGGTGGAGCTGCAGTCTCCCGGATCCAGCTTCACCTCCTGCGCAAGGCCGATATAGGTCTCGCTTTCACCGGTCCACTTCTTCAGACCGCTGCCGAAATCCGTCGCATCAAAGCATCCGGTGGGGCGATGGTAGGACAGGCCGGTGACGCCGGCCGTCAGGAGCACGTCTGCATTCCGGTGGGTTTCATTTTTTCTTCCCAGACAGAAGATGGCATGATTCAGCTCCGAGGGCTGGGCAAAGCGGTAACGGAAATAGCTTTCGTTCAGTTCAAAGCCGCAGAAGCCGTAAAAGGAGCCGTCGGCGCCGAAGATGGGAATGGTCATCAGCATGATCCGCTGATCCGTACCCGGCAGAACGGACACATCCGTGATCCGGTAGGCAGAGCGGAGCGGAAGTGCCGCCGCGGCGCGCAGCTCCTCATAATTCGGGAAGCTGTCGGTGCTGAATTCCAGCCGCCATTTCCGGTGCGGCATGCAGTCGTTGGCCTTTCCCACATCCGAAAGCCCGCGATACAGCAGCACCTGGCTGTCATAGGCGTCCAGAGAGCTCCGCTGCAGGTAGAGACCGGTTCTCGAGCTGCTCTTTTCCGGGGCGGGATTCACCTGGGCATCCAACATGACAAAGACGCCGGTGCAGTCCGCCTCCCAGAGCTTTCGCTGCAGCGGCTCCATCATCAGCTCCTGCAGACTGTGGATATCCGCCTCGGATCCGTTGAAATCCGAAAACGACATGCGCTGCGACCGGAGATAATTGTCAATCAGTTCGGAGGTCGCTTCCGACAGCTGTACGCTCAGCACCGCCAGTCCGTCGTAGTGGGTGCTGATCTGTCGCTCAAACACCTCGCATTGAAAGCGCAGGGTATTGGCAATGCGCCGCTTCGTGCCGGTAAATCCACCGATGAGAAAGAGGCCTGCAAAAAGCAGTGTCAGCAGCAGGACAGCCAGAATGAACATATATTTAAACAGCTTCCGCTGCAGGGAGGTTTTTCCGTGATTGTTGGGCAGCTTCATCATCTATCCGACCGCCCTCATGAGATACCGCAGAACAATTCCCAGAGCTCGTCAGCCAGGGCGTCCGTGCTTTCGCCGTTCTGATGGCGTACGGGCAGCTCCTTCTGCGCTTCCCGCAGTCCGTCATAAAGCGTGCTGACCTTGCCGTAATAGCCGGTAAAGGCCGGTTCCCGGATTGCTGTTGCAGTTTCGTTCACAATATGCAGCGTGTTATACAGGCTTCTATAGGCGTCCGAATCAAATTCGTAGTCATCAATTTTGCTGAAGGCCTCCTCCGTCACCGGCATATATCCGGCGCTGACGCAGAAATCGAGGTTTCGCTCACTTTCTGTGAGCCAGCGGGCAAAGACAGCTGCTGCCTCCGCCTTCTGCTCTGTGCTCTTATAGGCACTGAGGCCGACACCGGCCTGGGTCACCAGAAGATCAGAGCCGGCGGCCTTCGGCATGGGCAGCACCTGGAGATTCATGGGCTCGGAGGTGTTGTCCGGGTAGATCACCGCATCATTATAGTAGAGAATGGACGCAGAGGAGCCGAGACCCGCCATTACCTCGCCGGTCATGACCTGGGTATTGGAATAGAGGTCGGAAACCGCGATAGATCCCCCGGCGAGGGCCTGGGCAAATTCCAGATAGGAGTCCTTCAGGGCCGCATTTTCGAGATCATACCAGCCATCCTCTGTATAGAAATCCTTGCCGCCCTTTTCCATGGCGTTCAGCTCAATGGCGCGAATCGGATAGTCCAGGGCGCAGAAGACCTTGCCGCCGGACCACGCATGATACTTTTCGGCCGCATCAAAGAAGCCCTCCCAGGTGGAGAGGTCATCGTAGGTGACGCCGGTGGCTTCGGAAAAACGATCAAACTGAGAGCCGCAGATGCAGAGCACCTGGGTGGACTTAGACACCGGGAAGATCAGAAGCTTGTCATCCACCAGGCCGTCCTCCAGGAACTCCGGCACGTAGGCATTTAACTCCTCTTCCGTAAAGAAATCCTTCCAGTTCAGCAGATTCTCAGTACCCAATCCCTCCGCATCATTTTTGTGGCAGAAGAAGAGATCCGGCATCTCCGGTATGCCGGCGTCCCCCTTCTGGGCGGAGCGCAGCTTTTCGCCGATCTGGGCAGCATTGGACATGAGTGTCACGTTGATGACGATGCCCTTTTCCTTGCCCTCTGTCACATTGAAATCCTCGACGAGCTGGTTCATGGGTGAATCCGCCTGCTCGCCGTAGACGTGCCAGAGGGTGAGGGACACCGGGTCCTTGGGGGTTAATGTTGTCTTTTCGCCGCAGCCGGTCAGCAGCAGGGACAGGGAAAATGCGGCGGTGAGAAGCAGTGCACGCAGTCTTTTCATGGTCAAAATCTCCTTTTCAGGGGGCTTACTACCCATTTTACTACCCTTTTTGCACTTAAAAAGTGTTAAACGACAATTTTTTTTACAATTTACTACCTATTTCGAGGAAAGGGGTAGGGCGCAATTTTTTCATATTTCTATAATGACAGATATCAGGCAGGGATGCAAGTAAATGCAGTATTGAGTGGCCTGTGTCAGAGCAGAAAAGGAGAAGATTATGGGACTGATTAAAGCGGCATTGGGAGCAGCAGGCGGCGTGATGGCCGATCAGTGGAAGGAATACTTTTATTGTGAGTCCATCCCGGAAAATGTGATGGCAGTGAAGGGTGTGCACCGGACCTCCGGCAGAAGCAGCAACTACAAGGGCTCCGACAACATTATCACCAACGGATCTGTGGTAGCCGTGGCAGACGGACAGTGCATGATCATCGTGGACCAGGGCAAGGTCACAGAGCTCTGCGCGGAGCCGGGCGAGTTCGTCTATGATTCCTCCACGGAGCCGACGATCTTCTCCGGCGAGCTGGGCACCAGCATCAAGGAGACCTTCAAGAGCATCGGCAAGCGTTTCACCTTCGGCGGTGAGCCCCCGAAGGACCAACGGGTTTACTACTTCAATACGAAGGAGCTCATCGGCAACAAGTACGGAACGCCCTCACCGGTTCCCTTCCGGGTGGTGGATCAGCGGGCCGGCATCGACATTGACATCGCCATCCGCTGCTTCGGTGAGTACAGCTACCGGATCTGCGATCCGATTCTCTTCTATACAAATGTCTGCGGCAACGTCAGTGAGGACTACACGCGGGATCGTCTGGACGGCCAGCTGAAGACAGAGCTTCTGACCGCGCTGCAGCCTGCCTTCGCGAAGATCTCCGACATGGGCATTCGTTATTCGGCGCTGCCCGGTCATACCATGGAAATGGCGGATGCGCTGAATGAGGTGCTTTCCGGCAAGTGGCGGAATCTCCGCGGTCTGGAAATCGTGTCCTTCGGTGTTTCCTCCGTGAAGGCCAGCGAGGAAGACGAGAGCATGCTGAAGGAAATGCAGCGGAATGCAGCCTTCATGGATCCCACAAGAGCGGCAGCGCATCTGGTGGGCGCGCAGGCCTCTGCGATGCAGTCGGCGGCCTCCAATCAGAATGCGGGCCCGGCCATGGCCTTCATGGGCATGAACATGGCAGGACAGGCCGGCGGTATGAATGCCCAGAGCCTGTTCCAGATGGGCGCACAGCAGCAGGCCCAGCAGGTTCAGCAGGCTCCGGCACCGGCACCTCAGGCGGCACCCGCTCCCGCACCGGCACCCCAGGCAGCGCCGACAGCACAGCCTGCAGCAGCCGGCGGATGGACCTGCTCCTGCGGCGAGACCGGCATTACCGGAAAGTTCTGTCCGAACTGCGGCAGCCGGAAGCCGGAGCCTAAGATGGCGGTGGGCACCTGGAATTGCGCCTGCGGCGAAACCGGCATCACCGGAAAATTCTGCCCGAACTGCGGCGCGAAGAAGCCCGAGGAGAAGTCCGACAGCTGGACCTGCAGCTGCGGCGCGGTCAACAAGGGCAAGTTCTGCTCCGAGTGCGGCGCGAAGAGGCCCGAGGCTGCCCTGAAGTACAAGTGCAGCAAGTGCGGTTGGGAGCCGGAGGATCCGACACACCCGCCGAAGTTCTGCCCGGAGTGTGGCGATCCCTTTGATGAAGGGGATGTGCAGTGAAGCAAAAAGAGTAGGGGATTCTGAACCTGACAGTATAGGAAGGAGCAATGGGTATGGCTAACAAATGTGCGATCTGCGGTGCAGATATCAACCTGATCCAGACGCAGAGACTGGCGGACGGCAACTGTATTTGCCGCAAGACCTGCGTAAAAAAAGGATTGAGAGCATACGACTATGTGCACAGTGATCTTCACGGTGTTGCGGCACACATCAAACAGGTGGAGCAGGGAACGAAGCTGTGGAACCATTATTTTGTTCCGCGCGAAAAAACAAAGGATAAAAGCCAGAAGCTGCAGCGCTTTGGCTACGATCTTTATATCGCAGAGGATCTGGGTCTGATGGCATTCACGCAGGATGACTATAAATTCTTTATATTTGGAAAAACCACGCATGCCTGTGTATATCGCATTGCGGATCTTCGCAGCTATGAGTATGAAACAGAAACAGTGAAGAACGGTGATAAAGAGGAGAAAAAATTATACATTCGTCTTGGTTTTGCCGATGTGGAAGGACTTTATGAAGTGCTTCTCCCGATCCAAAATGCCAGGGAATTTGAAGACCTGAAAAAATATTTCGACAAACTCTTTGGCATACAGAAAACGCTTGGCAATGCGGCAAATACGTGGAAGCAGCAAATGACTGCGATCAAGGATGTTACAGCCGGGTTCCGTGCAGCAGTAAAGGGCGAAGCAGACGAAGAAAAAGCAGCGAAGGCAGTGAATTCTCTGGATGCCGCGATTTACGGAGATCGCACCGAATGGATAAAGAAGGCAGATGCGGCGCTTGCTGCCTTTAACGGATAAGGTTCTTTTGATACCAACTTTTAAGGAGAAATGCATTATGAAAAAAACAGGAATTATTGTTGCGGCGACATTTTGTTCTGTGCTGATGCTGGCAGGCTGCGGAGGCAACAACAAAGAAACAACAGCTGTGACGAAGGCAGCGGTAGAGACTGAAGCTGCATCTGTGACTGAAAAAACGGAAGCTGAAACTGAAGCGGCAACGACCGAAACAGTTGAGGAGACAGCTGCATTTGAGATCGGCGACAACCAGCTGTTCAGCGGTTCATCGGCACTGCCTACGTACGGGATTATCGTAGATAAGCCGGAGAGTATATTCCCGGATAACGGCATCAGCTATGAATATGAGTCAGGAACGCTTGAAAGGCCCCTTTCACAGATCAAGGCAATCGGAACTGATGCAGACGGAAATAAGAACTATATCATCATTAAAGGCCAGGACAGAGAAACACCTGAAAAGTACATATCGGGAATACACTATACCACAGAGGATGAACCGAGATATGTAGAGACCACCCTCGGAGATACTGTCTGCTATACAATGGATGACAGTGATGATAAATATACGAGGCTTGTATATCTTGTGCAGTATGAGCTTGAGGATGGATCACCCGTAACAGTGGAGGTTAAATTTATGTCGAATCCCGACGATGACAAGGAGGCCATTGCCACAGATGCCGCGGAGCTTATCAAACATATAAGCGTGCATGAAATGGAAAGCTGAACGAGAAATTTTGGAGATATTCTGCTGCCCGCTCCGGTTGAGCGGGCAGCTGCCGGATGAAGGTGAAGGATTAGAAGGGGAGGAATCAGGATGCCATCACAGATTACCAATTATCAATGTCCGGCCTGTACCGGACCCCTGCATTATTCCGGACAGACCGGAAAGCTGGAGTGCGAGTTCTGCGGCTCCAGCTATGATGTGGCGGAAATAGAGGCTTTGTATGCCGACAAGAACGAGAAGGCAGCAGCGGCTATGGAGAAAGAAAATGCCGGTGCGGCATCAGCTGCGGAGCACGCGGCAGCAGCCGGTGCGGAGGCTGCCGGAGACGGCGGCTGGGACACCTCGGGTCTATCAGATTGGGGCGCAGAGGCAGAGGACATGAAGGCCTACAGCTGTCCGAGCTGCGGCGCAGAGCTGATCTGCGATGCCAGCACGGCGGCCACCTCCTGCCCCTATTGCGGGAATCCCACCGTGGTGCCGGGACAGTTTTCCGGCGGCCTGAAGCCGGACTTCGTGCTGCCCTTCAAGCTCAGCAAGGAGGAGGCGATTCAGGCGCTGAAGATTCATTACAAGGGAAAGCCGCTTCTGCCGAAGACATTTTCCAGGGAAAACCATCTGGCGGAGATCAAGGGGGTCTATGTTCCCTTCTGGATGTTCGACGGCGAGGCCAGCGGCAGTGCCGCCTTCGAGGCCACCCGCAGCCGCACCCACAAGTCCGGCAATTACGAGATCACGGAGACGGACCATTTTGATGTGCGTCGTTCCGGTTCCCTGGCCTTTGAGCGGATTCCCGTGGATGCCTCCAGCAAGATGCCGGATGACTACATGGATTCCATCGAGCCCTTTGACTACGGGGAGCTGAAGCCCTTCTCCACGGCATATCTGCCGGGCTTCCTGGCGGATAAGTATGACGTCAGTGTGGATGACAGCCGGGAGCGGGCAGACAAGCGCTGCGAGGGCTCCTTTGAGGATGCGCTGAAGAATACGGTGCAGGGCTATGAGAGCTGTGTCAAAAAGCATGCCGATATCCAGCTGACCCGCGGCAAGGTGCATTATGCGCTGCTGCCGGTGTGGCTGCTCAGCACCAAGTGGGAGGGAAAGGACTATCTCTTTGCCATGAACGGCCAGACCGGCCGGCTGGTGGGAGATCTTCCCGTCAGCAAGAAGCGGGCGGCCGCGATCTATGCAGCGGTGGCGGCACCGCTGATGGCGATCGGACTTGCGGCAGTGATGCTGCTGATGTGATAGGAGGGAAGGACGATGAAAAGAAAATTATGGAGCCTCTTGCTGATACTGGCGGCCATGCTTTCCCTCTGCTTTAACAGCATTGCCGCTGAGACAGAGGAGGATGCGGGCGCACAGCTTTACTATGTGACAGATGCCGCAATGCTCCTCAGCAGCGAGGAGGACTGGAACCTGGAGGCCCTGGCGGAAACGGTATCCAAGCAATACGGCGTGGGTGTTTATGTGGTCACCGTGGATGACTATCTGGATTTTAATGAAGAAGGCGCCTACGAAGCCACCTATACCATCTACCATGGCTACGAGATGGGCGAGGGTGAAAACCGGGACGGCATCATGCTGATGCTCAGTATGGCAGACCGGGATTACGCACTGTTCTGCTACGGCGATCAGGCCGAATATGCCTTTAGCGATACGGCACAGCAGCAGCTGGAGGATGCCTTCCTGGATAACTTCGCTGAGGACGACTGGTACGGCGGCTTTGAGGACTATGTGACAGCCTGTGCCACATGCCTGGAGCTCGCGGCAAACGGCCGGCCGGTGCGAGCCAGCCGGACCATCCCGATTCTCGTGGTGATCGGCGCTTCCCTGCTGATCGCGGGCATTGTGCTGGCGGTCCTCCGGAGCAAAATGAAGTCTGTGGCAGCGAAGACCACTGCGGAGTCCTACATTTCCGGTACTCTGCAGCTGACAGAGAGAAGCGATACCTTTACACACAGGACAGAGACCCGGCGGAAGATCGAGAAGCGCTCCTCCTCCGGCGGAGGTCACAGCGAATCCGGCGGCGGAGGCTCCGGACGCAGCGGAAAGTTCTGAGGAAAGGCTGATTGCATCAGCGCTTCCTTAAAAGAAGGAGACAAGACAATGAAAAGGAGAGCATGGCGGCAGCTGGCAACACTGGGAATGCTCCTGGCGGTGCCGATGAGCCTTGGTGCCTGCGGCGAAAAGTCCCAAAGCATCCCGGCAACGACAGAGGTAAAAGAAGCCACGGCGCTGAAGGACTTTGCGCGGCGGAAGAAGGTCGGCGCAGAGGAGACAGAGGCGCCGGAAGCGCTGCAGGAGGCAATGTCGGCGGAGGCCACAGCTTCATCGGCCTCGAGTAACTGGTCTGCTGAAGGTTCTGCCTCCCTTACGAAGCTCCTGAACCGGATCGGCGGTCCGCCGGATACCCTCTTCGGCGTGGCCTATCTCGGCTATGTGGGCGGCCTCTTTGACGGCGGCTTCACGACGGAATTTCCGCAATGGCTCCGGGAAAACAACTCCGAGCTGCTGGCGGAATATCCCTTCATCGCAGAGATCGATGCAGCGCATATCCTGGGCGGTGCGGGACATCTATACTGCATCGTGCCGACGGATGAAAAGGCGACGATCTCCGTGAACCGGGTGAACTGGGATGCGGGAAGCCACAGCGGTACGGTGCAGGATGTGCTTTACCGCGAGGAGAGCGGGGAACCGGTGCTGCTGTTCGCTAACCTGGACGGCAATGCCTGCCATGTGGACAGTCAGCTTTTCGTCACGGCGAATGACGGCACGACCTGTGAGTGGTACCCGTCCATGGATGAGGAGGGATACCTGGTGCCCTGTATCAACGACGGGGTCTGCTATTCCTGGGACTTCAGCGACTATCACTACAGTGCAGCCGGGGATATGACGGACTGGTTGGCGGACGGCTGGCTGGGCCCCACATCCCTGGGGCTTATGGGAGAGGATCCCAGCTTCGGTTCCATGTGGTGCACACAGGGCAATGCCTGGGAATCC
This sequence comes from Clostridiales bacterium, assembly GCA_963591655.1. Lineage (GTDB taxonomy): Bacteria > Bacillota > Clostridia > Lachnospirales > Lachnospiraceae > Oribacterium. Next base: position 6,405 of record CAVATZ010000049.1, on the reverse strand, counting down.
GACCGCTATGCCTATTTCAACCTCTGGTTCTATCCCGGGGATGCGGAGAGCGGCACCATGGATATCGATTTCCTTTATGAAGGGCAGGAGGACTATGCCGAGCAGTGGAGCGGCTTCTGGACGCTGCAGACGGCGGAGGACCGGCCCAGCTATATCAGCATCAGCATTTCTCTGGTGGGCGGTACGGAATATGACAGCACGAACGGCCCCAGATACATCGCGGAAACCTATCCCATCCTGATTTCTCAAAGCGGAATAGACATTGTGATCGGCAAGGGCCTGAACAATGTCTGCCTGCCCTTTATGAACCAGAGTACCCTTGCCTGCGTACTGTCCCAGGCATCCGGCTGACAGCATGACGACAGCTAAGGAACGCACGGATTTGCAACGGAATTTGCTGCTTCGCAACGCAAATCCGGCGAAGGAAACGCTTTCATCAGCGTTTCCATAAAGGAGGACTGAAATGACCACTTCAAACGAAAGAGAACGCTTTGCTTTTACGGCGTTGCCGAATACCCTGGCGGAGCTGCAGGCCCTGCCGGAGGCGAGTCTGGACACACCTTATAAGACGGCGGCCCTGACCCTCTGCGCTCTGTGCGCCTACAGCAAGGATAAGAAGGCCGGCATCGAGATGCTGAACTGGCTCCGGGGGCCGCGTCCCCTGAACGGTCAGGACATTTCCTTCCTGAACGACCGCTTCCGGGGCGGCAAGACCTATATTCCCTATTCGTATTTTGCGGGGGCTTCGCCGGAAAATGACTATACTCCCTCCCAGCCCTTCCGGCTGGTGATTGAGAGGACCCGGATATCCGATGCGGAGGCGGGATACATGAAGCTTTTTATCCCCTGCGGCGGCGCGGACAGTCCCCGGCCCATCAAGCTGCGGCAGAAGGGTGACGGCCGGTGGTTCCTGTGGGAGCAGTATCTCCTGATGGACATCCGAAAGCCCCAGTCTGCAGATCCCTGGAGCTGAATTACGGAGTCGGGCAGTGCGTAGCACAGTGGCGATCTGATATTGAACAATGACGGATTATGAAGTACTGACGGGAGGACGGTATATGAAAAAGATAATGAAAAGAGGGCTTTCCCTCATGACCTGTGCGGCCATTCTCGCGGGCCTGCTGTCCTCCTGCGGCAGCGGGTCGGCCGCATCAGAGACGGAAGCATCCCGGGGGAAGGCGGGCAAGCTGGCTCGATTTGCCAAGGATGAAGCCCGCGATACGGAAACACCGGAGGAGATCTACCGGCGCTTTCTGGAGGGCAGCGGGACAGCGAGCGCCGGCGAAAGCATCACCTCCTTTTACGGCGGCGCGTACACCCTGGAGGAGATCTTTTCCCATGTGGAGACTGCCTTTCGGGACTGGTCAATGCCTTCGGCGCTTGAAAGCGCGGAATATGCCATGATCGACTGCGGGCAGGACGGTGTACCGGAGCTGGCCCTTCAGCTATCCTTCCAGGAGCCGGACGGCTGGGAAAGCGCCACGGATTATCTTGTATTCAAGGCGTATGACGGTGCGCTGCAGTGCATCAAGGAGCTCAGCAGCTACTATCGAAATGATGTTTGGCTGAACCGTGCCGGCGTCATTTACAACGGCACAATGTATGGCTACAGCAGCTATACCACAGAGGAAAGCTTCCTCGACGGCGAGGGCAGGGAAATTTTTGTTTACAGCTGTCAGGGCTATAACGGCCTCGATATCAATCTGATCCCGGAGGAGCTGCTGCCTTCGGATCTTCAGAAAAGTCTGAAGATCGGCTGCAGCGGCGCATCCGATATCAGAGACGGCTACAGCCTGGAGGTCTTCTATCTCGGAGACGCGGCGGATGCGCACTATGTTTTTTCTGATGCTGCGGGAAATGATGCCATGCCGGAGGACGAGATCCTGCGTCTCTATCAGAAAAACGGCCTGCAGATCCATGCGGTGGAAGAGGAAGAGACGCTACTGGCAGAGCATAAGCGCTCCCTGGGTCTCACGGAGGCGATGGAAAATGCTGAAGCACCGGAGTGGACAGTGCTGCAGTCGGTGATGACAGAGGACCATGAGACAGCGGCGGTGGCGTCGGAATATGCTACGGAGCAGGAAACGGCGTATGCCGCGAACCCGGACAGCTTCATCATCAGGCTGCAGGATTCGATGCAGGCGGATGTCCTGAATGACGGCAATCCGCTGACACTGGGGATCACGACAATACCGAATGCAGACTATGATGCGGCGGCCATAGACATTGTCCTGAAGGACGGCGATACGGTGATGGTCTCGGAGACCTTCGATAAGTGGAGCTATGTCATCGACAGCTACTACGTGAAGCAGGGAGACCGGCATTTCCTTTATGTTTTCGGCACCTATGAAAATGATTATACGCTTCTGGATGTTTTCGAGCTGACAGATGCTGTTATCCGAAAAGTCGGTGAGCTTCCTCTGTTCCCGTACGATGCAGGAGGCGCGCTGCAGGACCCGGAGCATCTCTATCTCAGTACGGCGTTTGATGTGATCAACAGCTGCGTCGGCAGCAGAATGTATCGGGTCGGTGCAGACGGCATGCCGGAGAGCGATGCGCTGTATACGATTCTGAGATATGAGGATGCGCCGCCGTTGATTCCGCTGAAGGCCATTCCTGCCTGGGAAACGGATGCAGAAGGAAACCGGACGGGAAATGAGGTGATGCTGCAGCCGTCGGATCAGCTGTATGTGTATATGACGGATGGGGATCACCGGGTGATCTTCTCCTATGGCAATGATCAATATGCGGAGGTTTCCGCAGAGCTGCAGAATTATCCGCAACGGATCAACGGTGAAAATGTAGAGACTGTGCTGGAGGGCATCCGCTTGATGGGATGAAGCCTGAGGGAGATGAAACGATGAAGAAGACAATGAAAAGCATCCTACTTCTGGCCGCGTGCCTAACGGCATTTTCGGGAGGCTTCCTGAGCGCCTGTGGAAAAGCCGGAAATTCTTCGACCGCGGAAAGTGAAGCGCCGTCCGGCAGCCGGAGTGCTGCCTTGGACGGCTTTGCGAAGGGGAAAAAGGAAGTAGAAGAAAGCTCTTCCGCTTCCGCCCGGGAGGAGAAAAAGGCAGAGGAAAAAGAGGGGACGAATGTAGTTCCGGCGCTTAAGCTGCTGCATCCCCGGGTGCGGATCAGCGGCTTCGGCGGAGACGTGGCGCGGAATGAGGCTTCCTCCGTCAGCTATTACTACAGTGCCTCCGGCACCATGCTGGATGATGAGGAGGCTGCGGAATATCCGGCGCTGGCAGCGGCCCTGGATCGGGCCTATGCGGAAAAGGACGGTCAGTATATCGAAATCTGCGGAAGCCTGCGGGATGCCGCGGCGGAGATTGCAGCGGATGTGAGTCGGGAAATCGGCTATATGCAGCTCACGCACAGTTTCGAGAATACGGTGGTCCGGGCGGACAGCAGACTCTACTCTGTCAATGTGCACGAGAGCTATTTCTACGGCGGTGCCCACGGCTATGACGGAGATGTGGGGCTGAACTATGACCCCGCAACCGGCCGGCAGCTGGAGCTCGAAGACATTATCCTGGATAGAGCTGTGGTGGAAAACGGCATCCGGGAGGAGGTAGAGAAAAACTACGCCGCACGAAATATCGACACGCAGCGGCTTACGGAGAAAATCAACGCGCTGCTGAACGGGGAGAATGCGATAGACGAATGCTCCTGGACCCTCGACTATTCCGGTCTCCATGTAATCTTCAACCCGTCGTGTCTCGGCGGCTATGCCCTGGGGCAGCAGAAGGTGTGCCTTGATTTTCAGGCCTATCCCGATGCGGTGAAGCCGGAATACACGGAGACGCCGGAGGACGTTATCATTTCGATTGTGAAGGAAGGTGAAGAGGAGGATCCGCTGTGGGCAGATGTCTACAACAATGGACTGCCGGTGCAGATTCGTGTGGAAACGGAGGAGGACAAAATAGCGCAGGAGAATGGCTATGCGGCCAGTGCGGTCAAGATTGTTCTGACGGATGAATACAGCGTCAGGGCTGCGGAAAGCTTCCCGGACTACAATTACGGCATGAACAGCTATTACGTGAAGCACGGAGAGCGACATTTCCTCTATGTTTTCACAAGCTATGAGAATGATTTCACGGGGCTCACGGTATATGAGCTGACGAACGGAGAGATCAAACAGAACGGGCAGCTGCAGTGTTATCCGGGAACCTATGTGGCGAAGAGCGATTACTTTGAGGATGACAAGCTGCGGGACTACCCGTACGAGGATATGCACAGCTCTTATGGGGAGAACAGCATTTTGACGGATCCGCAAAGCATGTATCTCGGCTCCCGCGTGGAGGCGCTGAGCACGAGCAGTGCAAACAGAAGCTACCGGATCGGTGCGAGCGGTGTACCGGAGAGTGATGAGCTGTACCGGATCTTCCACTATTCAGATGCGTATTATCTGACGGTACTGAAGCCCATTTCTGCCCGGGAAACGGATGCAGAGGGAAGGGAGACCGGCAGGGACGTTACCATTCCGGTGTCGGAGAAGCTGCGCTTCCATATGACGGACAATCGGAGTCTCGTGATTTTTGAATATGGCAGCGGACAGTATGCGGAGGTTTCCGTGGAGCTCGATGATTGGCCCCAGCGCCTGAACGGAGAAAATGTGGAGACGGTGCTGGACGGAGTAATGTATTCGGGCTGAGTACTGAGTGGATGCGGTACTGAATGGCTACCGGATTTGACATGTGGATGGCCGGGAAAACCGACAGACAAGGATAGGAGCGGCGGATATGGGACGGAAAAAGAAGAGGCATCGGATGATCTGGGTTCTGCTGGCGGCGGTGATTGTGCTCATCGCCCTCGGTGCCGCCTATAAGCACTTTGTTGTCGACAGTATTGCGGACGGCGGTTTGGGAATGGAGAATCCCGATGTGGTTCAGGCCCGGGAGGCGGGACACATGACTGAGGAAGAAACGACGCCATGGCCGCCCGCGGAAAATACAGCGGAATCGGCAGAATAGGAATGAAGGGACGGAGGAAGGTGTATGAGGAACGTGTGGAGGAAGACGAAAAAGCTGAGCATTCTGTTTGCACTGCTGCTGAGCATCCTGCTTTCGCTGCCGGTGACGAGCCGCGCGGATTTCGGCGGCTTCTCCGGCAATTCGGACTATGATTACGACTCCGGCTGGTCACCGGGAGATTCGTATGATGACGATGATGACGATTATTATGGTTATCAGGGATCGGACGTGTCGCCTGATGACATCAGCGGGCTGGGGATTTTTCTGGGGATTTTGACCATGGCAGTTGCCGCCGCTCCGATCTATTTCATCAATCATCTCATAAATCGCAGAAAAGAAAAGATGGAGAAGGCAATCAGATGTGAAAGTGAGGACAGTGACAAAATGTCCGGATCTATAAGGGACTATATGGCACTGGATCCCAACTTCAATTCCGAGGCGCTGTGTGAAAAGGCGGCCAATCTCTATGTGCAGATGCAGAATGGCTGGACGGCAAAGGATATTGAGGCACTGCGGCCGTACTTCACGGATGCACTTTTCACGCAGATGGAGCGGTCTCTTCAGGAGCTTGTCCGGCGCGGTGAAACCAATGTCGTGGAGCGTATTGCCGTGATGGAGGTGAACCCGAAGGGCTTCCGCCGGTCAGCCGGGGAAGACATCATTACCCTCCGTCTGGAGACGCGCATCACGGACTACACCGTGAATGACAGCACGCAGCAGGTGGTTTCCGGCAGCCGGGAGATGGAAAAGTTCATGACCTACGAATGGGATCTGCAGCGTCCGGCGGGCATGAAGACCGCTGCGGGCAGCAGCGAAACCAGGCGCATTACCTGTCCGGCCTGCGGTGCGCCGCTGGATGTGAATGCGAGTGCACGCTGTCCGTACTGCGGCTCCGTGATCCAGCAGAAGGAACAGGATTGGACCATCCGTGCGATCCGCGGCATCCGGCAGGTGACGGACCAAACAGGCGAACTTGGAGAAGAAATGGAGGAAGGTGTATGAAGGGCATGTGGAAGAATATGAAAAGGACAGCAGCGGCGGGGCTGAGCATCATCCAGGCCATTTCCCTGGGGCCTGCGGCGGCATTGACGTCGGCGAGGATCACGTGGGTACCATAGAGTTCTGGGATGATCTGAGCGCGGAGGAGCTTCCTTACTACTATCAGAGCTGGTATCTGCCCCTGGTTGAGGCAGGAAAGGCCATGCCGGACAGCATTGACGCAAGTATGCAGTGATCGGCTGAGAAGGATTTGCATTGCACCTGGGGGAAAGGAAGCAAAGAAGAAAATCAGCCTCGGCGGTCTGATTCTGGGCGGAGCAGGTCTCCTGACAGTACTTCTGCTTGTTCTTTAATCTAAAACAAAATATAATTGTAACTGTTTAGCACCGCATCGCTGCATCGCAAAGCGATGCGCGATGTGGCGGTT
>CAVATZ010000048.1:0-17405 GCA_963591655.1 Clostridiales bacterium | reverse complement strand
GCTCTTGCCGAAACGGCGGGGACGGCTGAGGAAGTAGTAGCCACCGTTCATGGCTATCTTGAACACGAGGTCAGTCTTATCCACATAGACATATCCGTCCCTGCGGATTTTTTCGAAGTCCTGTATGCCTATCGGATAAAGCATCTTACTTTCTTTTTTACATACCACGCGAAGTTAAATCTTTTTTCTGACAGTCCCATATCCGTATGGCAAATTATCTGATGCGCCTTCACCGATGTGCCGGACAGCCTTCCACGCTCCGGCGGTATTCCTTCGGGGACATTCCCATTGTCTTGGAGAAGAGACGGGAGAAATAATATGGGTCGGCGATTCCTACTTTGAGGCATACCTGGTTGATTTTCATAGACGTCACATCCATCAGGTGGGCGGCTGTCTGGATGCGCAGGGTCTGCAGGTACTGGACGGGGGACATTCCGGTGAACCGGCGGAACATCTCGCTGCAGTATGACTGGGATCGGCCGATGTAGGCACAGATGTCTGCGAGGGAAATCTGCTTCTCGATGTTTTCGAGCATATAATGGCGGCATCGGTCTATTATGTCAAGGCTTCCCTCCTCCATCTTTCCGGTGGCGCGGAAGGCGTCGATATACTTGAAAGAGCCCATAAGGTGTCCCAGAACCGAGCAGGAATAGTTCAATTGCGCCTCACTGTAGCCGGATTCAAGGGATTTGTAGAGTTCTTCAAAAAGTTCCAGTCGGTTCGATATCCTGGAATCCTCCGCAGGGCTGATTTCGCAGACATGGTCGAATCCGCCTCCGAAAGAGTCCGCCATCGTGCCGGTGAAATGAATCCAGTAGATGGACCACGGGTCGTTTTCATCGGCGCCGTAGGTGTGTTCTCGGTATCTCGGTATTATGAAGAAATTGCCGCTCTGCAGAATGTGCCTCGCCCCACCGCACTCTATCCATCCCTTGCCGCCGGTGCAATAAATAAGGATGTATTCCGCCGCACCTCCCTCCCGACATCTGTAATGATATTGAGCTTTCGGATAGTGTCCTATGTCCGTGACATAAAGCAGGGAGGTATATGCGCCCAGACGCAGTTCTTCCTTCACGGCGGCGGGAAGCACGATACTTCTGCTGCCTTTAAATCCATCTTTTAACTTTACTGCCATTGTCGCAAACTCGTTATATCGCAAAGATATAAAATTTACACCGCAATGGATAAAAATAATTTTGTCCATCAAATTAAATAATTAATTCATTTTTTTGTTGAATTTATATCCCCACTTTTGCATCGTAACACTAAGGCGACCGGCTATGTACAAATTCAACAAGCCATTCATCTATTTCATCTGCATAGTTTCGGCTATGGGCGGCCTCCTCTTCGGCTACGACTGGGTAGTAATCGGAGGTGCAAAGATTTTCTACGAAGACTTCTTCGGAATCGGCGGCGACAACCTGCTCATAGGCCTCGCCACCAGCATCGCCCTTGCGGGCTGTATGGTCGGCGCCCTTTCCGTGGGCGCGCTTGCCGACAGATTCGGCCGCAAGCCGCTGCTCATCCTCGCCGCATTCATATTCGTGGTTTCGTCAATCGGCACCGGCGCTTTCAACACCTTCGGCTGGTTTCTTGCCGCGCGCTTCATAGGAGGCATAGCTATCGGCACGGCCAGCGGCCTGAGTCCCATGTACATCGCCGAAGTTGCGCCCACATCGATCAGGGGCAAACTTGTCACATTGAATCAGCTTACTATAGTAATAGGCATTCTCGCCGCGCAGATCGTGAACTGGCGCATTGCCGGCACCCACTCCCCCGACTGGAATGTGGCAAGCGGCTGGAGATGGATGTTCTGGGCCACGGCATTCCCCGCTGCGGCGTTCCTGATTCTCGCCTTCTTCATCCCCGAAAGCCCCCGCTGGCTCAGTCTTGCGGGCAGGGGCGGGACGGCTGCGGCCACTCTTGCCAAAATCGGCGGCTGCGCGTATGCCGATGATGAGCTGGCTCAGTTCGAACAGAGCAGGACGGATGCCGCAAAAGAGGAGAAAGGCGGTCTGAAGCTCCTTTTCAGCAAGCCTTTCCACAAGGTGCTTCTGCTTGGCTGCGTGGTGGCCTTCTTCCAGCAGTGGTGCGGCACAAACGTGATTTTCAACTATGCCCAGGAAATCTTCCAAAGCGCGGGCTATGACGTGGACAACACCTTTATAAATATAGTGATAACGGGTATCGCGAACCTCGTGTTCACTTTCGTAGCCCTCTTCACGGTAGAGAGACTCGGCCGCAGGGCCCTGATGCTTATGGGCGCCGGAGGTCTGGCCGGAATATATCTTATTCTCGGGGCCTGCTATTTCTTCCATGCGCAGGGCATCTTTATGGTCATCCTCTGCGTAATGGCAATCGCCTGCTACGCGATGACCCTCGGCCCCATCACCTGGGTACTCATTTCTGAGATCTTCCCCGGCCGCGTACGGGCGATAGCGGTCGCAACAGCCACTTCCGTACTGTGGATAGGCAGTTTTACCCTTACGCTGTCGTTCCCGCTGCTAAATGCGGTGCTCGGCACCAGCGGCACGTTCTGGATTTACACGGCAATCTGCGTGGCGGCTCTGCTGTATTTTGTAAAGGCTCTGCCCGAGACCAAGGGCAAGTCCCTCGAACAACTTGAAAAAGAACTGATAAACTAAAATACTATGGTTAAAGCGTGGAAAGAGAAGGTGGTGATTCCCACCTATGAGGTCGGAGCGCCGGAGAAGAACCCTATCTTCCTTGAGAAGAGAGTCTATCAAGGCAGCAGCGGCGTCGTGTATCCGTATCCCGTAATCGAGTCTATAGCCGACACCAAGTCCGATCACGAGTACGGTGCAGTCTGGCTTGAGAATGAATACCTCAAGATAATGATTCTCCCGGAACTCGGCGGACGCGTCCAGAGGGCCTACGACAAGGTGGCGGGACGCGATTTCATATATTACAATCGGGTAATCAAGCCTGCGCTCGTGGGGCTTGCCGGCCCTTGGATCAGCGGCGGCATAGAGTTCAACTGGCCGCAGCACCACCGCCCCAGCACCTTTATGCCCGTGGATTGCACGATAGAGGAGAACGAAGACGGCAGCGTGACGGTATGGTGTTCCGAACGGGAGCAGATGTTCCACCAGAAGGGCATGGCGGGATTCACCCTGCATCCCGGCTGCGCGTATCTGGAGATAAAGGGCGTGCTGTACAATCCCACTGAAACTCCCCAGACCTTCCTGTGGTGGGCGAACCCCGCAGTCAAGGTGAACGACGAGTACCAGAGCGTGTTCCCGCCCGATGTCAACGCCGTCTTCGACCACGGCAAGAGGGCTGTAAGCACATTCCCCATTGCCACCGGAGTCTATTACAAGATGGACTACAGCGCGGGTGTGGACATATCCAACTACAAGAACATTTATGTACCCACCTCCTATATGGTGGCGAAGTCCGTTTTTGATTTCGAAGGAGGTTATGAAAACGACACGAAAACTGGAATGCTCCATGTGGCCGACCATCATTTCAGCCCCGGCAAGAAACAGTGGACCTGGGGCAACGGCGATTTCGGCCGCGCCTGGGACCGCAACCTCACCGACGAGGACGGCCCGTATATCGAACTGATGGCCGGCGTCTATACTGAAAATCAGCCCGACTTCACCTGGCTGATGCCGTACGAGGAGAAGTCTTTCGTGCAGTATTTCTTCCCGTACCGCGAACTTGGCGTGGTGAAACAGGCGAACAAGGATATGGTGCTGAATATCGTACCTGCGGAGGGCGGCGTCCGCATTATGGCATATGCCACCTCGAAGCAGGAGTGCAGCATCATACTGCGCACCGCCCGGGGGAAACGGATATTTGAAGAAGAAAGGATTCTCTCTCCGGAGGAGGTATACGACAGAATCGTACCCGTCGGCGACGTCCCGTTTGAAAGTCTCGAATTAGTGGTTAACAGCTTGGTGTGCAAAGCTTCGCAGGGGCCTGATGCGGAAATTCCAGCCCCCGCGGAGGCCGCGCTCACCCCTTCGGAAATCAAGACGTGCGAGCAGCTGTACCTCACAGGACTCCATCTCGAACAGTACCGCCACGCCACCTGGTCCGCTCTGGACTATTACGAAGAAGCGCTGAGGCGCGATCCTATGGATGTACGCTGCAACAACGCCGTAGGCCTGTGGTACATCCGCCGCGGGAGGTTTGCCAAGGCGGAATCTTATCTGCGCACTGCGGTGAAGGTGCTCCAGAAACGCAATCTCAACCCGTACGACGGCGAGCCTCTGTACAACCTCGCCCTCTGTCTGAAGTACGAAGGCAAGTACGATGAGGCTTACGACTGGTTTTACAAGTCCACATGGAATGCCGCCTGGCAGGATGCCGGATATTTGGCCTGCGCCCAGATAAGCGCCGCGAAGGGAGAGTGGGACAAGGCTCTTTGGGAAGTTGAGCATTCGCTCTGCCGCAACTATCACAACCACAAGGCACGTGCGCTCAAGGCTGCCGTTTTGAGACATCTCGGGCGGACACGGGAGGCTCTGGAACTTTGTGCCGAATCCCTGAAAATCGACCGCTTCAACTACGGCTGCCGCTTCGAGGAGATTCTGTGCGGGGCGGGGAACGAGGCGGAACTCACGGAACTTATGCGCGGCTGTTGCCACAATTACGACGAGCTGGCCCTTGATTACAAGGCCGCGGGACTCTGCGATGAGGCTTCCAAGGTCTGGAGCCTTGCGGAAAAGGCGAGAGCCGTGAGCATAATGACATACTATTATTGGGGACGGTACGACAAGGCGGCCTCCTTCGATCCCGCTTTCTGCTTCCCAAACCGTCTTGAAGCGATTGCCGCACTCGAAGCGGCCCCGGAGGGAGATTCCAAGGCCCCGTATCTTCTCGGAAACCTCTATTATGACAAGCGCCAGTACGACCTGGCGACGGCCGCCTGGGAGAAATCTGCGGCGCTGAATCCGTCTTTCCCTACAGTATGGCGCAATCTCGCCCTTTCATACTACAACAAGCAGCACGATGCGGCAAAGGCCGTGGCGGCAATCGAAAAGGCATTCAGCCTTGACGAGACCGACAGCCGTATCCTTATGGAGCTTGACCAGCTATACAAGAAACTCGGCTATCCGTATCAGCAGCGTCTTGACAATCTGCAGAAATATCCTTCGCTCATCGCGAGCCGCGACGACCTTGTGCTCGAGGAAATAACCCTTCTGAACCGGCTCGGGCGTTGCGGGGAGGCCAAGGACAAACTTGACGCCCATATCTTCCATCCTTGGGAGGGAGGAGAAGGAAAAGTGCCGGCTCAGTACCAGTATGCCCGCGTGGAACTCGCGAAGAAGGCGATGGCAGAGGACAGGCCCATGGAGGCGGTGAAGCTCCTTGAAGAATGCCTGGAGTATCCGCATCATCTGGGCGAGGGCAAATTGTACGGCGCACAGGAGCAGGACTTCTATTATTTCCTTGGACTTGCCTGGGAACAGGCCGGAAACGTCGCGAGGTCCCGCGAGTGCCTCGGAAAGGCGGCGGAAGGTCAGCTCAAGCCTGCGGCAGCCCTCTACTACAACGATGCAAATCCCGAAAAGATTTATTATCAAGGACTTGCTCTGAAGAAACTCGGTCGGTACGAAGAAGCTTCCGAGCGCTTCAATTCCCTAATTAACTTCGGACGCGAGCATCTGGAAGACCATATTGTTATGGATTATTTCGCGGTGTCCCTGCCCGATCTCGCAATCTGGGATGAGGACCTCGACAAGAGAAACCGCGGAAACTGCCTGCATCTTATTGAACTTGGAAATAAAGGACTGGAACAATGAAAAGAACTATTATTATAATTGCCTTGTGCGCGGTCTGCTGCTGCAAAAATGAGAATCAAAGCAGGAATGAACCGGACCCGCAGCCGATTCAGACAGAGTTCCTCAAGGGCGGTGACATCTCTATGCTCACTCTGGTCGAGGACAACGGCGGGAAGTATCGCTGGGACGGAGTCGAGACCGACTGCGTGAAGGGCCTTGCCGCAAACGGCTTCGACATCGTCCGCCTCAGGCTGTACAACGATCCCGGGAACGCTGCCTTCACGCCTTCCAACCGCCTCCCGAAGGGGTATCAGAACGAAGAGGACATCCTCGGGCTCGCAAAGCGCGCGAAGGACGCAGGGATGCAGATAGAACTCACCTTTCATTACAGCGACTACTGGACCAACGGCGAAATGCAGACAAAGCCGCATTCCTGGGAGAGCCTCACTTTCGACCAGTTGAAGAAGGCTGTCTATACCTACACCCGCGATTATCTTAAGCGGATGGCTGCGCAGGGCACTCTTCCCGAATATGTGTCTCTCGGCAACGAAAGCCAGGCAGGAATGCTTTATCCCGACGGCTCCACGGCAAATATGTCGAATCTCTGCGCCCTGTACAACTCCGGCGCAAGGGCTGTAAGGGAAATCGCTCCCGATGCGAAAATCATCATCCACAGCGACGATGCCGGCAACTATGACAAATACGACTGGCTCCACAGCGAACTCGCTGCGGGGAAAGTCGATTACGACATCATCGGCGGCTCATACTATCCGTACTGGACCGGACTTTACCCCTCGGCAATCATAGACTGGGCAAAGAAGATATATGCAAAGTTCGGCAAAGACATCTTCATTATGGAGATCGGCTATGCCTGGAGCAAGAACAAGCACGACGGCTGGCCCGGGCAGCTCAAGCACAATCATCCGTATCCCGATGAGCTTATGACGCAGGAAGGCCAGAAGGCGTTTATGGACGAGATGTTCTCGGCCATAAAAAACAATCCGGATGCGCATATCACCGGCCTTCTCTACTGGGACCCGATTTTCATTCCTGCCGGAGATGCGGGTTGGGAAAAAGGGGGAGCAAATGTCGTGAGCAACTCGACGCTGTTTGACTTTGAGGGCAATGCCCTTCCGGTATTCGAATCATTCAAAAAACAATAACACCAATATTTAACATTATGAAAAGAACACTGAAACCGTTCGTCCTGCTCTTCCTTGCAGCAGCTGCCATCGCCGCCTGCCGGAAGAACTACGACGGAGTCGTTCCGGGCAATTACATCGCCCGGAGCGAAATCGGCACGTTCGCCGGGGATACCGTTCTTCTTTCGGGCCAGGTTTCAACACCCGCAGGCATCGAGACCGTCAGCCTCGAGTGCGAGGGAGTCGGCTTGAAGAAAACCTATGATCTTTCGAGCGAAAAGCCGTCTGTCTATAACTACGAGTACAGCGTGCCGGTACCGAAGACGGCAAGCCTGCCGCAGGAAATCAAAGTGACGGTCTGCGCTGCAAACGGGGAAACGAACGTGGGCGGCGTGACTCTCAAGTTCACTCCCGATGTGACGAAACCCGTAATCACCACTTCCCTGCCCGCGCAGGTGGGCGTGGAACTCGACCCTTCCGCAGGTGTAGGCGTATGGAATTGTTCCATCGCCGCGAAGGACGAAAGGGAACTTGCTTCCATCACCGTGGAAATCCCCGGGATATCCTATTCCAAAACTGTCAGCCAGAACGGCCGCAGCGGCATTTTCGAGGATAAGATAAGCTTCACCGAGGTCGCCAGCTATCCTGCCGCCATCATCGCGACAGACGCCGCCGGCAACAGGGGCGTTCTCGAGATAGAACTCGTGGTCACGCCGGTCGAGGAGCAGGATCCGATAAGCGACTATGCGCAGATGTACATATTCGATGCCGAGGAGAATCCGGCCGACTACATCGACGGCCTCTTCCACTATATGTACCGTCAGGATGCAGGCTATGAGTACAAGGCGAACATCCGCACTTACAAGGCGAACACCAAGCTCTACATCTCGCCTGTGAAGAACGCGGACGAAGACATCTTCGGCGTGAGTCCTTATGTGAGCAGCAAGATTCTCAACAAGAGAGGTTATGCCGTTCCCGTCGTCATTCCTGAGGCAGGATGCTACGAGTTCACTGTAAACATTCTCAGCCAGAGCTACAGCGTGACCCCGATCGAGCGTACTCCAATCACCGGCCCGTTCTATGTTTCCGGAGTGGGATTCACCACATTTGCCGACTGGGGCACCACGGACGCGCTGACCGATCTGGGCAATGACGTTTACAGCGCCGTTGTCGGAATCGACGGATCCGCCGCGACGCATCAATACTACTTCTATACCGACGGCTGGGCCACTGTCTACCGCTGCGACGAGGAAGGCAACGAATGGTGTATAGCGGCTGACGGACCGTGTATCAAATATTCAACCGAATATACCGGGAATGCTACATTCTATCTGGATACCGCTCTTCCTTGGGCTTGGATAAAATATTAATGAAGCTTATGAAAAAGATTATCGTATCAATATTCGCGGTGCTGCTTCTTGGAGTGGCGGCATATGCACAGAATATAACTGTCACCGGAAAGGTTCTCGACAATTCGGGGCAGCCCGTAACAGGCGCCGGTGTGGTGGTAGCGGGCACTTCAAACGGCACCGTCGTCGACCTGGACGGCAACTTCACCATTTCTTCTGTCGCAGAGGGCGCCACTCTTACGGCATCCTGCATAGGCTATGCGGATGTTTCGATGCCGGCGGCATCGAAGATGACCTTCGTTCTGAACGAAGATGCCCAGTTCCTCGATGAGGTTGTGGTTGTAGGTTACGGCTCCATCAAGAAGGGTAACCTGTCCGGAGCGGTGGCTTCCGTCAAGACGGATGAACTGCCAGTGGCAGGTGATGCCTCGGTGGGCTCAATGCTTCGCGGCCGCGCCGCAGGTATGAACATCACCAACAGCAACGCGGCTCCGGGTGCGGCGCTTAACATCAGCATCCGCGGCGGTCTTTCCGGCCAGAGTCCTCTTATCATCATCGACGGCGTGCCTCAGGTGGCCGCCAGTTCAGTATCTTCCGGCACCGCCTACAGCGGCGCCTCGCACGATACCGGTCTTATCAACCTCAACCCCAATGATATCGAAAGCATCAATATCCTCAAGGACGCATCTGCTGCAGCCATCTATGGCTCAGACGCTTCCGGCGGCGTAATCCTCGTGACGACCAAGAGGGGAAAGGAAGGCAGGCCTCAGATATCTTATTCCGGCAGTGTTTCTGCCACATGGATGAAGGACGCGCCCCGGTTTCTTAATGCGAAGGACTATATGACCGAGCAGAACAAGATTTTTGCCGAACTCGGAAGGACCTCGGAGCAGAATTATACACAGGAGCAGATAGACGAGTTCGTGGGCGACGGCACAAACTGGCTTAAAGAAGTGACCCGCACGGGCATAGTGCACGAACACAATCTTTCCGTCAATACCGGAAGCGCAGATACGCAGGTCCTTGGCTCCATGAGCTACTACAACCATCAGGGCGTTGCCAGGAACAACGATATGGAGCGCATTACCGGACGCCTGAACATCGATCAGAAATTCGGGAGAATCGTGACGGCCGGCGTCAATGCCACGTTTGCGCAGATAAAATATAATGACGTGCCTCTCGGAGAGGCTCGCCACGACAATTCTCCTCTTATCTATTCGGCGATGACGTTCACTCCCCTTGTGCCTGTCCATCTTGAGGACGGGTCCTATTCCGTGAACCCCATACGTGACATCTATCCGAACCCTGTGTCATTGCTCGACATTATAGACCAGACCAAGTCGCTGGACTTAAATGTGAGCGGATATGTGGAGGTCAAGCCTTTCGAAGGTCTCAGCGTAAAGGCTACGGCCGGCGTCGATATGCGGGATGAGCAGCACGACCAGTACATCCCTACCACCACCAAGAAGGGCGCCGCCCAGGATGGTCAGGCCAGCAAGCAGAACGGCAAGAGCCAGATTGGTCTTGTCAATGTTGTGGCCCAGTACTCCAAGGTCTTCGCCGGCAAGCACGATTTCAGCGCCCTCGCGGGTTGGGAGTTCAAGAAAAGTCAGTGGGAAGGAATGGGAATAGTGGCAAACCGCTTCCCGTTCGACAACGCCACTTTCAACAACCTCGCAACCAGCGCACAGGAGAAACCTTCAATCAGCTCTTACAAGAGCTCCAACGAGATGGCTTCGTTCTTCGGACGTATCAACTATGCGTTTGACGAAAGGTACATCCTTACTGCAAACGTGCGTGTGGACGGTTCTTCTAACTTCTCGCCAAAGCACCAGTGGGGCGTGTTCCCCGGCGTGTCTGCGGCTTGGAGAATCAACAGGGAAGACTGGATGCAGGAAGCCGCCGGGTGGCTGAGCAATCTTAAACTCCGCGCCGGCATCGGCCAGACCGGCAATGCCGGCTACCTCACCGGAATAAATTCCTACTATGCAGTTTCTGGCAATGTGTTCGCCCCCGGCGGGACTCTCGTAAACGGAGTGTCTCTGTCCAATATCGGGAACTCCAACCTCAAATGGGAAACTCTCACAGACATCAACATAGGTCTTGATTTCGGTTTCTTCAAGGACAGAATCAGCGCCACGGTGGATTTGTACCAACGTACGCGCTCCGACGTCATCCTTTCCAAAAGCCTGATGTCTTATCAGGAAATCCGGACAATAGACTACAATTCCGGCGATGTTTATCGCACCCGCGGAATCGACCTCGGAATCCATTCCGTCAACATCGACAACGGCCGCTTCTTCTGGTCCACGGATCTGAATTTCTCCTTCTATCGCAACCATACGGTCAAGCGCGACGCGGATTTCATTCCTGAAATCTATCAGCCGACGGTTGAGGACTGGGGCAGTGTCTATGGTTACAAGACCGATGGCCTCATCGCCCAGGGAGATACTTATGCGCATCTTCCCAATTCTCAGGCAGGCTGCATCCTTTATCGGGATCTGAACGGTCACGCCACCGACGATGCCGGCAACTGGGTGAAGGACCGCGAGGGCAGATATATCTATTCTGACGCTGCGGACGGCACTCTGGATGATGCCGATGTGGTTCTTCTTTTCAATTCGACCCCTATACCGGTGTCTCTGAACAACACTTTCCGCTGGGGCAATTGGGATGCCAATGTCTACATCTACGGATCTTTGAACGGCTACAAGATTAACGAAGTGCTTTACCAGTCGGTTTATGGCGTTCAGGATATGACTTATGGCCTGAATGCCCTCTCCGAGATAAAGAACCGCTGGAGTCCCGACAACACTTCCGGCACTCTCCCCGGAGTGTATGAGGCCAACTCCGGAATCGATCCGGCAAAAAGCGATTTCTTCTACGAGAAATCCTGGTATCTGCGTCTGGACAACGTTTCTCTCGGCTATACTTTCGCGGCAAAGAATCCTGCGTCAAAATTCAGAAGCCTGCGTCTTTACCTCTCCGGCCGCAACCTGTTTGTCCTCACTCCGTTCACGGGGATGGACCCGGAAACGGGCAACGGACACGGAGCATATCCCAACTATAGCAGCGTGTCTTTCGGCATTGATTTCAAATTCTAAAATGACTGCAGTATGAAAAAATATATTTCAATCGCTTTGAGCGTTCTTCTTTGCGGAGCCTGCACCCTCGAAAGGGAAAATTTCAACGAGATTACCCCGGACTCCTTCTTCCGGACCGAGACCGACCTTGAACTTGCGGTCAATGCCCTCTACTACGACTTTCAGCCGGGACTCTGGGCAAGCGGCAGTTCCCTCGGAGGTATGTACGAGGCCGATGACAAGGGATATCAGATATATTCCGATATGACCACCGACTGCCTCTGGTGCAACTGGGGCTGGGGCTGGGATACTATGTACTATCATCAGTGGACGAACAATGACGGCAGTCTCGACTCCCAGAACTGGTTTTTCTTCTCGCGATACAGATATCTGTCAAAGGCTCGTAACGTTATTCGCAGAATCGAGGCTTCTCCCGTTGCAGAGAGCGTGAAATCAGCTTATATCGGTGAAGCCGAAGCTCTGAGAGGCTGGATGGCTCTCGGTCTGTATGACCTCTTCGGGCCTGTTCCCGTTGCATCCGACGATGTCCTGGACGACCCCGAGACCTTTGCCTATCTGCCCCGTCTGACCGATGAAGAATATGACAGGATGATGGAGGGAGACCTGCTTGACGCTATCGGGCGTCTGCCCGAGATGCCCGCCCAGCGCGGCCGTATGGCGAAGGGTGCCGCCCGTATGGTGCTGCTGAAGTACTATATGATCCGCGGCCAGTTCACAAAGGCAGAGGAGATTGCACGCGACCTTTATGCGATGAATTACTCTCTGCAGAGCGACTACGCCTATGTGTTCTCAAAAGAGGGCATAGGCAATTCCGAAATCATCCATTGCCTGCCCTGCAATTCGGGTTCCGAGTCTGCGACCAACTATCTTGTGGCCGCATATCTTCCCGGAGATTATCCCTGGGCGGATAAAGCGACCGGCTGGGGCGGTTACATTATGCCGTGGGATTTTTATGATACCTACGAAGCGGGTGACGCCCGTTTGAACACTCTGAAGGACTCTTATGTCAACAAGCGCGGAAAGCAGATCAATCGCAGCGATATGAACGGCGCCGTGATTCTCAAGTACGGTCTGGACCCGGATATGATGGACGGAAGGTGCTTTATCGATGTGGTCGTTTACCGCTATGCTGATGTCCTTCTGAGTCTTGCCGAGTGCATCTGCCGCAACAGCGGCGGCCCTACTCCCGAGGCCGTGGAGCTTGTCAACCGGGTACGGACCCGTGCCAAGCTGCCTGAACTCAGCGGGGCGGCAGTTTCATCCAAGGACGGATTCCTCGAGGCGATTCTCTCAGAGCGCGGCCACGAATTCTATATGGAAGGATTCCGCCGCCAGGACCTCATCCGCTTCGGCAAATATGTCGAGTATGCCAATGCGCGCATCGCCAAGGCGAACGAGGCCGGTAAGGGCTACTTCACCGTCGACGACAGTCACGACAGGATGTACATCCCAAATTCCTTCATCAAGGAATCAAAGGACCAGATCAGGCAGAACCCCGGTTATTAACAGTTGATTACATATGAAAAAGATATCTTGTTTCTTTGCAACATCGCTTCTTCTCACACTGGCATCCTGCCAGAAGGAGAAACTTGAAGGAGCTGCTCCCCTCGTCTCTTTCGACCAGGAATCGGTCGAAGCGATTATTGATGCCGACCTCCGGATTACCGGAACCATAACGGCCGAAAACGGCATCGCCGAATTTTCCATCGTGAACGAGGCCTACGGCATTGACAGGCACGAGTCCTTCTCCGAGGGTTATCAGCCCGCAGAATTTGCATTCCGGACTGAATTCAGCGTTCCTGCGGGCCTTAAGACCGACCAGCAGATTACGGTTACCGTAAAGGACGCCGCCGGACTCAGCTGCACCGCCTCCATCAATGTGAAGTTCCTCGCGGATTCCACAAATCCTTCGGTTGAAATGGCCTCCTCGGCCCTGATTTTCCCGGACGCGACATCAGGCAAGGCGGATTACAGCCTTGCGGCGGCCATCTCCGACAATCAGGAACTTGATTACATCACAATTGAGTGTTCCGCTTTGAGCCTGAATCATCGCGAGACCCTCTACGGTTCCTCGGCAGACTACGCCTATACAATCGAGGGCATATCCGACGGCGAGTACAGCATTGACGTGAAAGTTTACGACAAGACCGGCAACCACACGGACAAGACCGTGGCCCTGAAGGCGGTTTTGGATACAGAAGACCCTGTGCTTTCTCTTTCAAGTGAAAATCCCGTGGCCCAGACCCTTGGAGACGGCGAGACCTACACCTATAAATTCCAGGCTGTCGTTTCAGACAATTTCCAACTCGGTGCTCTCAAGCTTATGCTCATCACTCCCGACTGGACGACTACCTATGAGACCTATGAGGTGGACCTTTCGGGAAAATCGAGCGAGACCGTCGAACACGATTTCGTAATTTCGTCCCGAGGCAGTTACCGGATTTATTATTATCTGAACGACATTTCAAGCTCCGTTCAGAGCTGGGGCAATGACATTGAAGGTTATATAGACATAAGCCTTTCGGGTTCCGACTCCGATGCACCGTTCGTCGAGTGCCTCAGTCCTCTTTGCGTCGCCTTTGGCAGCACCTATACCCTGGAACTGAAATTCACTGACGAGTCCGGCATAGACGAAAGCGTCTGGCCAAAGATTACCGTTTACAATGAAAACGGCACGCAGCCTACGGAAATCGCGGACAACTGGGGCGGCTGGTGGCCTTCGCTCTCAGGTACGGAGTGCACAGTGTCGCAGTCTCTTACCTTTACCGAAGCCGGCACCTACAAGGTATGGATAGACACCCTGAAGGACACTCTCGGCAACGAGACTCCGGGAGCGGAATGGTTCACAATCACCGTTAATTGATTAGTTTTACGCAATGAAAAAATTCTTTGTTCCCTTTATACTCTGCGCCGCCGCGCTCTCTACAGCGGCGCAGGATGTCTACACCATCGAAGCTCCTGCGGAGGCAATGGAAGTGAAAACAGGTCATCTTGAACTCGGCGGACAGTCCCCTGACGGCGGAAGCATCGAGGTAAACAGCTTCTATCTGCTGCGCAACGGCCGGCCATATGTTCCGGTTCTGGGAGAATTCCACTACAGCCGCTATCCGCGCGAACAGTGGGAGGAGCAGCTCCTCAAGATGAAGGCTGGCGGAGTGAACACCGTACCCTGCTATATTTTCTGGAATGTTCACGAACCGTACGAAGGGCAGTTCGACTGGAGCGGGAACAGGGATCTCCGCGCGTTCGTGGAACTCTGCGGGGCGGTCGGGATGGACGTCATCGTCCGCCTCGGCCCCTTCGACCACGGCGAGATGCGCAACGGCGGCCTTCCCGACTGGCTTTTCACCAAGCCTCTGGAGGTGCGCTCGAATGACGTGAACTACCTGCATTATGCCGGACTTCTTTACGATCAGATAGCCGCACAGATAAAGGGCCTTTACTATAAGGACGGCGGCCCCATAATCGGCCTGCAGGTCGAAAACGAGCATCAGCATTCTGCGGCATCCTGGGCCATCAGCTATCCCGGAGAGGCCGGCGATTACACCGCCGCCACTTACGATGCATCGATTACGATGGCCGGAGTCAGTGTGCAGGACAAGGAGATCACCACGGCCGACCTGGGAGATATCCATATGCAGACCCTCCTCTCTATGGCGAAGGAACGCGGCATAGATGCACCACTCTGCACCGCAACCGGCTGGGGGAATGCGGCCGTTCTGGGCAATCGCGGCATTCCTGTCACAGCCGGATACCCTTATCCCGTGTGGGGAGATGTGAATGCAAAAAGCGAATTCTGCACTTTCCGCGACCTCCACAAGACTCCGGATTATGCCCCCGTACGCTACAATCCGGAGGATTACCCTTCCTTCAGCGTGGAGATGGGTGCCGGAATCCAGATAATCTATGACAAGCGGCCCGTCATCGATCCGCGCGGAGCGGAGGCTATGATAGTGCGCTGCATAGGCGGCGGAGCAAACGCCATCGGTTACTATATGTATCAGGGCGGATCGTCGCCTCTCGGCCCCGACGGAGAGAAGTTTCTGAGTGATGCCAACCCCAAGATTTCTTACGATTTCCAGGCTCCGCTCGGCGAGTACGGTCTGGAGAAGCCGGTGTACAGATATCTGAAGTCCCTGCATTCGTTCATCGCGCAGTGGGGTTCCGAACTCGCGCCGATGGAGACCGTGCTTCCGTCAGAGATTCCTTCCGTGGATGACCGCGACCATCTGCGTTATTGCATCCGCACAAAAGACGGTTCAGGCTTCCTTTTCCTCATCAATTTCCAGGACCACGATTTTGAAAGGCACGATATGGATACGGCGGTGGACGTGAAGCTCTCCAATGAAACCATCCGCATCCCGGTGCGCCTTGCCAAAGACGAGAGCGCCATCCTGCCGTTCAATCTCCCTCTCGGCAAAGCGCTTCTGAAGTACGCCACAGCGCAGCCTCTGATGAAGGCCGGCGGCGCATGGTTCTTCTTTGCCCCCGACGGGATGCCGACAGAATATGTATTCAAGGGCGGGAAGAAGGTGAAAGTGGAACCCGGATTTGACAGTGCGTTCACTTACAAGGGAGAAAAAATCATAACTCTTACGGAATCTCAAGCCCGCGACGCCTTCCGCATCGGAGACCGTGTCCTGTTGACTTCGGCAACTGTCGTTGGAAACGGAGATGCCGTCAGGCTCTTAAGCCTCGGCAATCCCGACTTTGAATACACCTGGTTCTCTGGCGGCAAATTCAAGACTTATAAAAGGTCCGTGGAGGCGGCAGCTCCAGCCCTTGATTGCCGCAAGGCCGGCGGACGCCGCCTGGCGGTGGATTTCGAGAGGCAGAAGCCCGCTCAGGTACACGAGTACTTCCTGTCGGTGGACTATGTCGCCGATGTTGCAATGATGTTTCAGGACAACCGTATGACCGGTGACAACCTCTGGCAGGGGAACGGCCCATGGACAATCGGGCTGAACCGTTTCAGCGGCGGCGGCCCCCTGACCTTTTATTTCAGGCCACTGACTCCCGACGCCCCGTTCCTCGGCACTGTCCCGCAGGAGAACATACCTTCCTTTGAAAACGGCCCTGTGCTGGATATCAAAGGCGTGGATATAATCCCCGAATATTGCATCGATATAAATTGACGGTCATGAAAAAACACCTTCTGTTTTTAGTTCTCTGCGCTCTGCCCGCAGCCGCGCAGTTCCTGCCCGCGGAGCCGAACCCTTATGGCGAGAGATCCGCCATAATGCCCGTGCCGGATGAAGCCTGCGGAAATCCGGCGGATATCATCACGCTGGATTCGTGGTACTACAAACACGACGCAGGCGAGGCCGGATATACCGGGAACGTCACCCTGTGGCCCTATGCCTGCTCCGAGGCAAAGACGGTTGAAAGCGTTTCCATTCTGGGGGATTCGTATTCCACATTCGAGGGGTATGTCCCTGACGGCAATGCAATATGGTATTACACTCCGGCTGATACATCACGGACCGATGTTTCACGCGTGGAGCAGACCTGGTGGTGGCAGCTTACCCATAGCGAGGGGTACAGGCTCTGTGTAAATGATTCCTATTCCGGGGCGACAGTGTCATATACGGGATATTACGGTGCAGATTATGCGGACAGGTCATTCATAACCCGAATGCCCCGGCTTGGCAACCCTGACATTATTCTGATTTTCGGAGCCATCAACGACAGTTGGACCGGAGTCGGAATGGGTGAATACAAATATGATGATATCTCCCGCGAAGACTTGTACCTCTTCCGCCCCGCTTTCGCGAAAATGCTGTCCGACTGCCGCAGACTCTATCCGGACGCTCATGCGTATTTTATCTTGAGTGATGACCTGAGAACGGAAATCAACGAGTCCACACAGGAGATATGCGCCCATTATGGAGTACCGCTCATCAGATTGATGGACATCGAGAAAAAAAGCGGCCATCCTACGATTCGCGGAATGGAGCAGATAAAGAATCAGATACTTGAAAATATACGGCAATAATAAAAAGAGAGAGCGGATGCCGCACTCTGATGACGGCATAGGCGCGGAGGACTTCCCTATAT
>CAVATZ010000047.1:0-17414 GCA_963591655.1 Clostridiales bacterium | reverse complement strand
GGCCCCGGCGGCGGATATACACGGAAAGGTCACTTAAACTGCTTCGTTCTTTCATCATACCGGTACCCGACGGCCTCCAGCTTCTCGATGACAGTGCTTTTCTTCAGAGACAGGTCTTCGCAGAGAGCCTCCAGAGAGTCGTATTCATCCCGCAGCTTCATATTGACAAAGCTCAGGAGCATGAACGGATCGGACGGAATATGTGCCATGGTGCGGCCTCCTTTAAGATAGAATTGCTTGTTTAATCCTTAACAAAAGGATATACTAGAAGAAAATCTGAACTGCAGATAGGAGTATAGCATATGAAGGATGAGAATTGTATTTTCTGCAAAATTGCCAACGGGGAAATCCCGTCTGTGACATTATATGAGGATGACGACTTCCGGGTGATTTTCGATCTGAACCCGGCAACAGAGGGCCACGCTCTGATCCTGCCGAAGGAGCATTTCGCGGATCTGACCGAGCTGCCGGAGCAGTATGCTTCCAGGGTAATGCCTTTGGCCGGAAAAATCGGCAGGGCCATGAAGGCCGGACTGGGCGCGCAGGGCTTCAATGTGGTGCAGAACAACGGCGAGGCTGCCGGCCAGACTGTCCATCATTTCCATACCCATATCATCCCGCGCTACGGCCGTGAGGAGGAGATGGTGCTCTGGAAGCCGGGGACGTCCACACCCGAGGGACTGCAGGCAGTTTGCGCGAAAATCGGAGAGAAGCTTTCATGAGCAGAATTGTATTGACCGGCGGCGGTACGGCGGGACATGTTACCTCCAATCTGGCCCTGTATCCGCGGCTTTGCCAGGAGGGCTATGAGGTAAGCTATATCGGCTCCTACAGCGGCATTGAGAAGAAGCTGGCGGAGGAAGCGGGAATCCCCTATTACGGCGTGGATACCGGAAAGTTCCGGCGCTATCGGGATCTCAAGAACCTGACGGATCCCTTCCATGTGCTGCACGGCGTCCTGGAGGCCCGGAAGCTTCTGAAGAAGCTGAAGCCCGACATCATTTTCTCGAAGGGCGGCTTCGTGGCCGTGCCGGTGGTCTGGGCGGCGCAGCTCCTGCATATTCCGGTGGTGAGCCATGAAAGCGACATGACCCCGGGATTGGCCAACAAGCTGACCCTTCCCATGTCCACCCGGATCTGCTGCAATTTCCCGGAGACGATGAAGCATCTGCCGGCGGGAAAGGCCGTACTCACCGGCGCACCGATCCGGGCGGCCCTTCTGGAGGGCTCCCGTGAAGAGGGACTTCGTATGACCGGTTTTTCCGGTGAGAAGCCGGTGCTCATGATCATCGGCGGCAGTCTCGGCTCCGTAGCGGTCAATCAGGCGGTGCGGGCCCTGCTGCCGAAGCTTCTGCTGCAGTTTGACATGATCCATGTGGCGGGCAAGGGAAATCTCGATGAAGGTCTCAAGGACACCGCAGG
This sequence comes from Clostridiales bacterium, assembly GCA_963591655.1. Classification (GTDB taxonomy): domain Bacteria; phylum Bacillota; class Clostridia; order Lachnospirales; family Lachnospiraceae; genus Oribacterium. Next base: position 15,992 of record CAVATZ010000047.1, on the reverse strand, counting down.
CTACCGGCAGTACGAGTATCTGACGGACGGGCTTCGGCATCTCTATGCCCTCGCCGACATTGTCATCTCCCGGGCTGGCGCCAATGTGATCTGTGAGCTGCTGGCGTTGCAGAAGCCGAATATCCTGATCCCGCTGCCGAAGGATGCCTCCCGGGGCGATCAGATCCTGAATGCGGAATCCTTCCGGGCCCAGGGCTTCAGTGTCGTGGTGGATCAGCATGAGATGGAGGGAGACCTGTCCCTTCTTTACAATGCCGTGGAGCAGGTGTATGAGAACCGGGCGGACTACATCGCCGCCATGAAGCAGGCCGGCGGCAAGAGCGGCGTGGAGGCCGTGCTGGAGGTCCTGGAAGAGGTCAGAAAAGGAGCAAAATAAAGAATGATCGGAATTATCGGAGCGATGGACGAGGAGGTTCAGAAGCTCAAAGAGGATATGACGGAAATGCAGGCGGAGCAGCGCGGCGGGCTGTGCTTTCTGAAGGGCAAGCTCTGCGGAAAGGATGTGGTTGTGGTGCGCTCCGGCATCGGCAAGGTCAATGCCGCTGCCTGCACCCAGACGCTGATTGACCGCTATCAGGCTACCTGCATCATCAATACGGGCATTGCAGGTTCCCTGGATGCCAGCATTAACATAGGAGACATCGTGCTTTCCGAGGATGCGGTGCAGTACGACGTGGATGCGACGGCCTTCGGCTATGCCCTGGGAGAGATTCCCAGAGTGGGCACGCTGGCCTTCCGGGCTGAAGAGAGGCTCATTGATTTGGCGGAGGAGGAGAACCGGCATGTGAACCCGGAGATCCACACCTTTATCGGCAGAGTCTGCAGCGGTGATCTCTTCGTGTCGGACAATGCGAAGAAGCAGTGGATCAGCGAGCATTTCCAGGGAAGCTGCTGTGAGATGGAGGGCGCGGCCATTGCCCAGGTTGCGTACCAGAATCGGGTGCCCTTCCTGATCATCCGGGCCATTTCCGACAAGGCGGACGGTTCCGCTTCCGTGGACTATCCCACATTTGAAAAGCAGGCCATTTCCCACTGCGTCCGGCTGACGGAGGCACTGGTGGGCAGACTGTAAGAACGGTGACAGCGGCGGGAACAGGCCTGCCGTTTGCGCATATATATGCAAAGGAGCAAAGGTATGAGTGAGGTTAAGTTTGACTTAAGCAAGGCAAAGAAGTTTATTTCCGATGAGGAAATCCAGAATTTCAAGGTCCAGACGCTGGCAGCGGAGAAGACACTGCTGGACGGCAGCGGCGCAGGCAATGATTTCCTGGGCTGGGTAAACCTTCCGGTGGACTACGATAAGGAGGAGTTTGCCAGAATCAAGACGGCAGCAAAGCGGATTCAGGAGGATTCCGATGTGCTGCTCGTCATCGGTATCGGCGGCTCCTATCTCGGCGCCCGGGCAGCCAATGAGTTCCTGAACAGCTGCTTCTACAACGAGCTTTCCAAGGAGGAGAGAAAGGCACCGGAAATTTATTATGTGGGCAACAGCATTTCCTCAAAGTACATCCATGACCTGTGCAAGGTGCTGGAGGGCAAGGATTTCTCTGTGAACATCATTTCCAAGTCCGGCACCACCACAGAGCCTTCTATCGCGTTCCGTGTATTCAAGGAGCTGCTGGAGGAGAAGTACGGCAAGGAGGGTGCTGCCAAGAGAATCTATGCCACAACCGATAAGGCGAAGGGCGCACTGAAGAAGCTGTCCGATGAGCAGGGCTACGAGGAGTTCGTGGTGCCGGATGATGTCGGCGGCCGTTTCTCCGTGCTGACAGCTGTCGGCCTTCTGCCCATCGCTGCCAGCGGTGCCGACATTGACGCTCTGATGCAGGGTGCTGCCGACATGCGGAAGCTCTGCCTGGAGCGGCCCTATGAGGAAAATGCTTCCCTCCTCTACGCTGCAGCCAGAAACATTCTGCTGCGGAAGAACAAGTCAGTGGAGATCGTGGCCAACTATGAGCCGTCTCTTCACTATGTTTCCGAGTGGTGGAAGCAGCTTATGGGTGAGTCTGAGGGCAAGGACCAGAGAGGTCTGTTCCCGGCTTCTGTGGATCTCACAACCGATCTGCACTCTATGGGGCAGTTTATTCAGGACGGCTCCAGAATTATGTTTGAGACGGTGCTGAATGTGGTGAAGTCTCCGGAGGAGCTGGTGCTGAAGGAAGAGGAAGTGGATACCGACGGCATGAATTATCTGGCCGGAAAGACAGTGGATTTTGTGAATAAGTCCGCAATGAACGGTACGATTCTGGCCCACACCGACGGCAATGTGCCGAACTTCGTGGTGGAGATCCCGGAGCAGAATGCTTACTATCTGGGACAGCTGTTCTACTTCTTTGAGTTCGCCTGCGGCGTATCCGGCTACCTGAACGGTGTAAACCCCTTCAACCAGCCGGGTGTAGAGAGCTACAAGAAGAACATGTTCGCACTTCTCGGCAAGCCGGGCTATGAGGCACTGGGAGAAGAGCTGAAGAAGAGATTATAAGTTTGTACAAAAATAAGGTCGCGGCAGATGAACTGCTGCGGCCTTTTTGTATGCAAGTCCGTCCTTTCCGGGGCGCTCACTCCGGGACGGCTATTCCTCAATCACCTCAATCACCAGATAGTCGAAGGGGACCTGCTCCACGAAGCTGTCCGGATAGAACTGCGTTTTGCTTTTCTGCTTGAACTGGCGGATGTTCTGGTCCAGCCAGATCGGCACCTCCAGATCCAGATAGTCACAGATTTCCCGGAGAGCCGTGAGAACATGCTGGGTGCGGGAGACAGAATAATCCTCCTGCCGGGAAACGCAGTCCCGGAAAATTCGTCCGTCCTTATAGATTGTGCCGCTCATTCGAAACATGGTCTTCCTCCTCGCATGTGGGCCAGCCAACATTGTCCCAATGCTTTTGAGTGCAAACAATACCATAAAAATCAGGGATTCACAATAACTTGTTCATAATTTGTTAAAAATGCGCGCCTATACTCTAGGGATAAGACAGAAAAATGTACGGAATCTTGGCAGGAGTGCGGAGGAGGATATATGGGCTTGGAAATGGAAAATCCGCAGGCCTTTCTGACGGAGGCACGGCAGGCCCTCGGGGCTTATGAGGAGACGGCAGGGGCATTGGCTGCTGCCCGGGAGGAGGAGCAGCGGCTGAAGAAGTCGCTGGAGCAGTCCCGCAGGGAAATGTCGGAGAAAATCGAGAAAACCATCCGGGCGCGGGAGCAGGAGCTGAACCAAAGCTATGACAAGCAGCTGAATCAGGTGAACAGCCGGCTGAAGAAGGCCCAGAGCCAGCGGGATAAGGCGAAGAGCCAGGGCGTGAAGGGAAGGATTGCCCGGGAGACGGAGCCCTATCGTATGGAGAACCGGGAAATGAAGCGGCAGCTCCGGGCAGTACTGGAAAAGGACCATGTACCGGCTTTTTGCGGCAGCGGGCTTTATTTCAGCCTGTATATGCCCCGGCGGCCGGGAGAGCTCCTGATCCTTCTGCTGGCGTTTCTGCTGCTGTTCGGTGCACTGCCCGTCGGCATATACCTTCTGATTGCAAGGCACAGCATGCTTTTGCTTTGTGTGATTTATATTCTGGATATCCTGCTGATCGGCGGACTCTATGTGGTGGTGGGAAACCGCACCGGCGGCAAGCATCGGGAGGCGCTGCGGCAGGCCCGGGATATTCGCAGTCAGATGCTGAAGAACCGGAGGAAGATCCGGAGCGTGACCCGGGAGATTCGCCGGGACTCCAATGAGGCGGGCTACAACCTGGAGGAGTTCGATGATGAGATCACCCGGGTGCAGCAGGATCGAAATGAGATCATTGCGAAGAAGCAGAGCGCCCAGAATACCTTTGAGACGGTGACCCGGAATATTCTTTCGGATGAGATCGAGAACGCGGCCAGACCGGCGCAGGAGGCGTTGTCCGGGCAGCTGTCGGAGACCGCGAAGAAGCGCGCAGCCCTGGAGACAGAGGAGAAGAATCAGTCTCTGGCGCTGTCTGAGAAGTACGAGCAGTATCTGGGCAGGAAGCATATGAATGAAGCCGACATCGCAAGGCTTGGTGAGCTGCTGGAAAAGGGTGAGGCGGTGTCTCTCATTGATGCGGTAACGAAGCTGGAAATGCCGGAAAAAGAGACCTGAAAAAAATTTGAAAATTTCTGAAGATTTTTGTTGACAAGAGAGCGGTGATTTAGTATTATACACGAGTCGCCAAGAGAAAGCGGCGAGGGAATACAAAATCACCTTCGCGGGTGTAGTTCAACGGTAGAATGTCAGCCTTCCAAGCTGAACACGTGGGTTCGATTCCCATCACCCGCTTAAGCCCAGATAGCTCAGTCGGTAGAGCAGAGGACTGAAAATCCTCGTGTCACTGGTTCGATTCCGGTTCTGGGCACTCAAGATGAGTGCAGAAAGCGATAACATTCACACTCTCTGGATTTCATCTTTTGTATAATGTCGTTCTTCACAGAAATGAAAGCTGAACGAACATTAATAATGCGCGAGTAGTAGAGTGGTACTACGTCTCCTTGCCAAGGAGAAGGTCGCGGGTCCGATTCCCGTCTCGCGCTCTCAAAAAGCACTGCGATATGCAGTGCTTTTTTTCGAGCGCGTGGATTCATCTCGAGCTGGTAGCTCTCGATGAACCTGCTTCGCAGGCATGTCCCCTGCGGGCACATGTCAGATCGTTACGAAGTTTGCCTGATGCAAACTTCTCCACTCGCGCTTCATCACCCGTGTGACTGAGTCACACGGGTGATTTGCTGTGCCCGGAGATTTATATTTAAGGAGACTTTACCTGTGTTATTCTTTTCAGGCAAAAAAAATTCTATAATATTGGATAAAATGACGATAAACGCAGACGAGGAGGCATCTATGGAGGCAAAAAAGGCAATTTTTTCCAGATATAATCCGGAGCTTTACATCAATGTATACAAGGGGCACTTCGCATCAGATCGTTTTCATACCAATTATTACCTGGATATGAATCCCATGAAGATCCGGCAGAAGACGGCGAAGCTGGCGGCGGATACCATGGCTGCCCGTTATATTCAGAAGGTCAATGTCAGCACCACCAATTTCCTGGGTGAGAACTATGCGGGCCTGGCCAACAGTCTGTCCCAGACCACACCCATCGATACCATCCTTTGTCTGGACGGCTGCGAGCTGATGGGCGCTTATGTGGCAGATACCCTGTCCAAGAGCGGTATCTCCACCAACAATTTCCATCATTCCTTCAACATTCTGACACCGGAGTTTGATGCTTCCGGCACATTGATGGTGCGGGATGCCATCAAGGATAAGTTCAAGGGCAAGAATGTCCTGGTGATTCTGGCCACGGCCATGCATGGTCTGACCATCAAGCGCGTGCTGAAGACGGTGGAGGAGTACGGCGGCAACATCCTGGGCATCTCCGTGATCTTCTCGCTTGTGGATGAGATCGAGGGACATCCGGTGAACAGCCTCTTTACCAGCGAGGATTTGCCCGGCTTCCGCCTGGTGGAGGAGCCGGAGTGTCAGCAGTGTAAGGACCACGAGCCGCTGGACGGCATCATCAATCATTACGGATTAAACATGATCTAACAGATCTGACAAAGATAAAAGGCGTGCTGCAGAGTTTGCAGCACGCCTTTTTGCTATAAACGAAATTTAGAACCAATTCAAAAACACCGGTATTAGACGGTATTCTGTATACATGATAGGCTTTATCCACACAAAGGAGGAAAAAAGCCCCGCAATAAGGAGAATTGTGGGGATAAACAGTTACGCTAATATTTGATTTCCAATTCCCGGCTGATGATCCGGAGCAGCTGCTCCCGATCCTTCAGATAAGTGCGGTGTCCATCCTTCTCAATGATGCCGAGCTTCTTCAGCGTACTCATGATGCGGGCCACGGTTACGTCGTGGACGCCGAGATATTTTGACAGCTCACTGTAGGTGAAGCAGGAATCCAGCAGCAGACGTCCCTCGGCATCCGGAAAGGACTGCTCGTCCAGCAGATAGCAGAGACGGATCACGGCAGAGTCATCCTGGTTCAGGGCATAGTGATCCAGAACATTTCTGTAGTTGTCCATCAGCTCGTGGAGCATCAGATCCTTGACATCCGGGCGCTCAAAAAGCAGATCAAACTGCAGTTTGGGAATGCGGTAGACGGTGCAGCTTGTCTTTGCCGTGATCATGAAAAAGAAATGATGATGGGTGAAACGAAGCTGGCTTTCGTCGTCGTGATGATACTTGGAGAAAAAAGGAGCAAAGCAGATGCAGTGGGGGCCGTGAAAGTACATGTAAATGAATTCATTGCCGTTGCTGCTCAGCGTGCTGAGGGCTGCCGTGCCCTTTGCCAGAATGTAAATGGCATCGGTGTCGTTGTCAATCAGACTTCCGCCGATGACATTTCCCTTTTCAACCTGTATTTCGCGCCCGTAGGGATAGAGATCCTCGAGACGGGTCATATTCTGAAAAATATCCTTGGACATAAATTTATATAGTAGAAACTCCCTCTTTTGATGCCCATTTAGTATAGCACAGATTTGATTGATAAGAAATGTTAAAAAAATAACGGAATAACTAACCTGTGTTATAAAGTCTTTTTGCATTTTGGACTTATGATAATTTGCACACACAAAGTTGAAGAGTCAGGAGGTTTTTTATGTCAAATGCACAAAAGAAGCTGCCTGTGGCGATGATCCATTCCGTCATAGGCGTCGTTTTGATGCTCATCATCAGCAGGCTGCCGGCACCGGCACCCATCACGGCCACCGGAATGGAGGTGGTCGGCATTTTCCTGGGCACCCTCTATTTATGGACCACCGTAGACATTATCTGGTCCAGCTTGCTGTGCATCGTGCTCATCGGTATGTCCAGCTATGCCACACTGGCGCAGGTGTTCCAGACGGCCTTCGGCAACCCGGTCGTGGTACAGATGCTGTTCCTGATGATCTTTGCCGGCGCACTGGTATATGAGCGGATCACCATTTATATCGGCCGCTGGTTCCTGACCCGTAAGTTCACGGAAGGTAAGCCCTGGCTGTTCACGGCAGTGATCTGCTACGGTGCCTTCTTCATGTCCATCTTCCTGGGCTGCTTCTGTCCGATCTTCCTGCTGTGGCCGGTATTCTACGGCATCTTCCAGCAGCTGGGATACACGAGAGACGACAAGTATGCGAAGCTGGCCATCATCCTCATTGTGCTGTCTGCACTCTGCGGCTTCCCGGTACCGCCCTATCAGTCCAACGGCTTGGCGCTGCTGACCAACTATCGTACCATTGCCGAAAACCCGACCATGATCAATGATGGTATGTATTTCATCTGCACCATGATCATCGGTCTCGTGGTGATCACCGTGGTGATCCTGTTCTGTAAGTTCGTGCTGCGTCCGGATGTGGAGAAGCTGAAGGCCATCAAGGCTTCGGATTTCGAGCAGAATCCGCTGCCGCCCCTGTCGCTTCGCCAGAAGCTGCTGTCCGTCGGCTTCATTATCTTCGTGCTGTCCATGCTGCTTCCCAGCTGGTTCCCGACTCTGCCGGGCATGGCTTTCCTGAAGGCCAACAGCACAGGTCTCGCGGTGCTCTTTGTGGCTGTGCTCTGCGGCATTCAGATCAACGGGGAGCCGGTCATCAAGTTCGGTAAAGTTCTAGAAAAGAATGTGGCCTGGGGTACCTATTACCTCTGCACGGCGGCCATTCTCATCGGCTCTGTTCTCACAGCAGAGAACACCGGCATTACCGCCTTCCTGAACCAGGTGCTGTCACCGATCTTCTCCAACATGAGCACCATGACCTTCGTGATCGTGCTTCTGGTGGTCATGATGGTGCTGACCAACCTCTGCAACTCTCTGGTGATCGGCATGATCATGCAACCGGTTATTCTGACCTACTGCACCATGAGCGGCGTCAATGCAGCGCCCATCGTGACCCTGTCCATCTTCTTCGTGCTGGGCAGCGCCATGGTAACCCCTTCCGCCTCTCCCTTCGCGGCAATGATGTTCTCCAACAAGGAATGGCTGGATGCACCGGATATTTATAAGTACGGCGGCATCTTCGCACTGCTCATGCTGGCAGTCGTGCTGGTGGTGGGTGTGCCGCTGGCCAACCTTATGATTGTGTAATCAAACGGGCTGAGCGCAAAAATATTTTCAGCAATCTAACATAAGTTATGGGAATTTGTTAAGCTTTTGACGAAAATAGAGGAACGAAGAAGAGGAGGCTTAGACAAAATGACAGATTATGATTTGATCATTATCGGGTCCGGCCCGGCAGGCATGACGGCGGCGGTATATGCGGCGAGAGCGGATCTGCATGTACTGCTGCTGGACAAGCTGGCACCCGGCGGACAGATCATCAATACCAATGAGATCAACAACTACACTGGCATTCAGTCCGTGAACGGTGCGGAGCTGGCGATGCAGATGTTTGAGCATACCCAGGCTCTGAACGTGGAATTTGATTACCGCACCGTAACGGAGATCCGGGATGTGAGCGAGGGCGTGAAGGAAGTGGTATGCCTGGAGGACGAGAAGGTGTATACCGCAAAGACCGTGATCATCGCCACCGGCACCCGGCACAGAACCCTGGGGCTGCCCACAGAGGAGCGCTGGAAGGGCAACGGCATCAGCTGGTGCGCGGTCTGCGACGGCGAGCAGTACAGAGACAAGGACGTGGTGGTCATCGGCGGCGGCAACTCTGCGGTAGAGGAATCCATCTACCTGGCAGGCATCGTGAAGAGCCTCACCATTGTGACCATGTTTGATCTGACCGCGGATCCTATGGTCTGCGACAAGCTGCGGGCCATGGATAAGGTGACCATTTATCCTTACCAGGATGTGCTGGCGTTCACAGGCGAGGAGAAGCTCGACGGCGTGCGTTTCCGTTCCACCAAGACCGGCGAGGAGCGACAGGTTTCCTGCGACGGCGTATTTGAGTTCATCGGCCTGGAGCCCACCACGGAGTTTGCGGAGAAGCTGGGCGTTCTGGACAGAGGCTATGTGACCACAGACCGGAACATGCATACCGCAGTGCCGGGCGTTTTCGCAGCAGGCGACTGCACGGTGAAGAATCTGCGTCAGGTCATCACGGCCTGCGGAGACGGTGCCATTGCCGCAGAGGAAGCCGCACATTATGTACAGAAGCTGGCGTGAGCCTGTTACGGTATAGGAGGTAGAAATAATGATTAAGGAAGTCAATGCAGAGGAATTCAAGGCAGAGGACATGAGCGGACTGGTACTGGCAGATTTCTATTCCAGCACCTGCGGCCCCTGCAAGATGATGGCCTTCGTGCTCCGGGATGTGGACAAGGAGCTGGGGGATCAGGTCAAGATCCTGAAGGTGAATTTCGATGAGAACCGGGATTTTGTGGCAGAGAAGGGTGTGACCGGCTATCCCACACTGGTGCTTTACAAGGACGGTGAGGAGCTTCAGCGCCTCGGCGGCCTGCAGCAGAAACCGGTGGTTCTGAATATGATTAAGAAGAATCTTTAATTCTATAAGAAAAGGAGAAAAACATGGCTGTAAAGTATACCTTTGATGAGCATCTGATTGAGAAGCAGTACAAGGCAGAGCAGGCAATGCTGGAGGAGTTCCATGCCGGAAGCTATACACTGGAGAATCCGCTGGTGAAGTACAACCTCTACATGATCAACCCGCTGTCCGCAGTGGTTTGCTTCACAACAGAGGAGGCTGTGGCCGTTACCGTTCGTGTTTACGGCAAGGAGAGACCGCAGGGTGATATGTACCACACCTTTAAGCCGGCCAAGGAGCATGTGCTTCCCATCGTAGGTCTGTATTCCAACTATGAGAACCAGGTGGAGATCGAGCTCTATCGCGGCGACAAGAATGTCATCACCATCAAGACACCGGATGTTTTCGCGGAGGAAGAGGGCGATCCGATGATCGCAATGCATACCACACCGGAGTACCTGCAGGACCAGGTAATCATGGTTTCCCCGGCCGGTGAGGATCTGACCTCCGCCTTTGACTACAGAGGCGACTGCCGTTTCCACATGAATACCCCCTGCGTATTCGATGTGAAGAGACTGAAGAACGGCAACCTGATCATGGGCACCAATCGTCTGCTTCGTCTTCCCTACTACATGAGCGGTCTCTATGAGATCTCTCCGGTAGGTAAGATCTACAAGGAGTACCGTCTGCCGGGCGGCTACCATCACGATGAGTTCGAGCTGCCGGACGGCAACTTCCTGGTGAACACCGACGATCTCCAGTCCGATACCGTAGAGGATAAGCTGGCACTGGTGGACAGAAAGACCGGCAAGGTGCTGAAGACCTATGATTACCGAAAGATCCTTCCGGAGGGCTACGGCAAGTCCGGCAGCTGGTCCGATGAGGACTGGTTCCACAACAACGCCTGCTGGTATGATGAGAACACCAACTCCATCACCCTTTCCGGACGGCATATGGATGCGATGATCAACATCGACTTCGAGACCGGCGAGCTGAACTGGGTGATCGGCGATCCGGAGGGATGGCCGGAGGATTTCGTGAAGAAGTATTTCTTTACCCCCATCGGCAGCAACTTCGGCTGGCAGTATGAGCAGCATGCCAATGTCATTACCCCCAACGGCGATGTGATGTGCTTCGATAACCATCACTGGGGCTGCAAGGATCCGGAGAAGTATCTGAAGGCAAAGGATAACTATTCCAGAGGCGTAAGATACCATCTCAATATGAAGAACCGCACCATCGAGCAGGTTTGGGAGTACGGCAAGGATCTGGGCGCCAAGTTCTTCTCCCCGTACATCTGCAACGTGGAGTATTACAACGAGGGACACTACATGGTGCACTCCGGCGGCATCGGCTTCCTGAACAACGGCGAGCCCAGTGAGGTGCTTCCGGCAAGACTGCGGGACGGCTCCGGCAAGATGTACTCCACCACCATCGAGGTCTGCAATGATGTGAAGCTGCTGGAGATGCAGGTTCACGGCAACTTCTATCGCGCTGAGAAGCTCAGACTTTACAGCGACGGCATCAATCTTGAGCTCGGAAAGGGTCAGCTTCTGGGCGAGCTTGCGCCGACAAAGGAATTCGATATCGAGGTACCGGCAGAGAAAACAGGAGAGCTTCTGCCGGAGAGCTGTCAGGGAGAGGTTATTGAAGAGGCCGATCGCTTCACATTCAATGCCACCTTCGAAAAGGGTCAGATGGTACAGCTTCTCGTTGAACAGGGTGAGGAGGTACACCGTTACTTTATCTCCACTACCGCACTGCAGTTGAAGGCTATGTGTTGTGCTACCTTCCTGTCCGCCGATGCACGGCAGACCAGAACCTTTATCAATAAGGCCGGCCTGAAGGGCACATACGATCTCCGGGTGATCGTGGACGACAAGGAATACGAGACCGGTGTTCAGGTGACTTGCTGAAACTGAAACAGCTCCATGGAGGATATGTAAGATATGGGATACAAATTGAACAAGGAGCAGGCTGCGAAATTTTTCGCAGACCTGCAGGAAACCTATGATATCTATGCGCCCAAGCGTTTCCCGAAGCAGGGTCGTTATTCGGATACGGATGTGGTGAAATATGCGAAGGTGACAGCACCGGAGGAAATCGAGTATGAGGCCAAGTCTCTGTACCCGATGAAGGAGGTGCTGAACCCGATTCACCAGACCCTGTTTTATTTCAATGATGAGGACTATCATGAGGCCGTAAAGAAGCTGCGCCCGATGCTGGTATTCGGCAGAGCCTGCGACATTAACGCCCAGAAGATCCAGGAGAGAATTTTCCTGGGCAACGGCGGCTTCAGTGATGTGTATTATCAGCGCCGTCATGAGATGGCGAAGTTTGTGCTGATGGAGTGCAACGGCGGTACCGATACCTGCTTCTGCGTTTCCATGAAGTCCAACAAGACCGATGATTATGTTTTTGCTGTGAAGTTCAGCGCCGAGGGTCTCGAGATCGAGCTGAAGGACGGCGACTTCGAGAAGTACCTGTCCGAGGCAGTGAAGAACGACTATACCGTAAAGTTCGTGGAGAAGAACGAGCTGGAGGTGAAGCCGCCGGTGATCCCCAACAAGGCTGTGCTTCAGGCACTGAAGAAGCATCCGATGTGGGAGGAGTACAACAAGCGCTGTATTTCCTGCGGTGCCTGCACCATGGCCTGCAGCACTTGTACCTGCTTCACGACTTCCGATCTGGTTTACACCGAGAACGATGAGAACGGCGAGCGCCGCAGAGTTTCCGCTTCCTGCCAGATCGCAGGCTTCGACCAGATGGCCGGACAGAGAGAGTTCCGCTCCACAGCAGGAGACCGCATGCGCTTCAAGGTACTGCATAAGTTCCATGACTATGATGCCCGCTTCCATGAGGGACATATGTGCGTAGGCTGCGGCAGATGTACCGATCATTGCCCGCAGTTCATCTCACTGTCCGCTACCGTGGAGAAGATGTCCGCAGCAGTTGCCGAGATTGTTGCTGAGCAGGGAAAGGAGGGCTGAGACCATGAGAAACGAATTACAGCCGCAGGCTTGCAGAATCCTGAGCGTGAAGCACGAGTCCGTGCATGAGTGGACCTTCCGGGTAGAGACAGAGGCCAAGGTGCAGCATGGTCAGTTCATGCAGCTTTCCATCCCGAGAGTGGGTGAGGCACCCATTTCCGTATCCGCCCAGGGCGATGGCTGGCTGGAGTTTACACTCCGTCCGGTAGGAAAGGTGACCAGCGAGATTTTTGAGAAGAAGGCCGGAGACGTTCTCTTCCTGAGAGGACCCTATGGCCATGGCTGGCCGAAGGCAGAGCTGGACGGCAAGCACCTGGTGGTGATCACCGGCGGTACCGGTCTGGCTCCCGTAAGAAGCCTTCTGAACCACTATGCGAATCATATGGACGAGGTAAAGGACGTTCATGTGATTTCCGGCTTCAAGAATGACGAAAGCATCGTATTTACAGAGAACCTGGAGCAGTGGAAGGATACGTTCAGCACCATCTATGCGCTGGACAATGATGAGAAGGCCGGCTTCCGTACCGGCATGGTAACTGCCTTTGTGAAGGAAATCCCCTGGCAGGACTTCGGCGATGATTATGCAGTGATCGTTGTGGGTCCTCCTGTTATGATGAAATTCACCGGCCTCGAGCTTTTGAAGAACGGTGTGAAGGAAGATCACATCTGGATGAGCTTCGAGAGAAAGATGTCCTGCGCCATCGGTAAGTGCGGACACTGCCGTATTGATGAGACCTATGTTTGTCTCGACGGCCCGGTGTTCAACTATACAGTAGCCAAAGAGCTCGTGGACTGATGGAGGCAGAATATGAATAAGGATATTAATGTAAAAAAATGTCAGACGAACTGCTACCGGCAGTCCAAGGTGCCGGGAGAGTTTATGCTGCAGCTGCGTGTGCCGGGCGCTGAAATTCCGGTAAAGTTCCTGGCCATGGCCGCACACATTGCGGAGACCTGGGGCGACGGCAACTTCCATATCGGAACCAGACTGACGCTGGATTTTCCGGGAATCAAGTATGAGAACATCCCGGCGGTGAATGAGTACCTGAAGGGCTACATCGAGGGTGTTGAGGAAGAGCTCTGCGGTGTGAATATGGATACCGTAGCCCATGAGCCTAAGGAGTGGGATCGCGAGGGCGGCTATCCCACCATCGGTGCCAGAAACATCCCGGCATGTATCGGCAACAAGCACTGTATCTGTGCCAACATTAACACCCAGGAGATGGCAAGAAAGGTGGAGAGCATCGTCTTCCCGTCCAACTACCATATCAAGGTGAATGTTGCCGGATGTCCCAATGACTGTATCAAGGCCAATATGTGCGATTTCGGTATCATCGGTGTGGCCAAGATCGACTTCCACCCGGATCGCTGCATCGGCTGCGGTGCCTGCGTGAAGGCCTGCAAGAAGGGCGCTACCCGCGTGCTTTCCATGGGCCCCAACAACCTGCCCCTCAAGGATCCCTGCTGCTGCGTAGGCTGCGGTGAGTGTGCAAGAGTCTGCCCGGCCAGCGCATGGACCAGAAAGCCCCAGAAGTTCTACAGAGTCATTCTGGGCGGCCGTACCGGAAGACAGACCCCGAGAGCCGGCAAGATGTTCCTGAACTGGGCATCGGAGGAGGTTGTTCTGGGCATGCTGAACAACTGGCAGAAGTTCTCTGCATGGGCACTGGATTACAAGCCGGTTTACCTCCATGGCGGACATCTGATCGACCGTGCCGGTTATCACAAGTTTAAGGAAATCATTCTGGACGGCGTGAAGCTGAATCCGGAGTGTCAGGTTGCGGAGCAGATCTTCTGGCATGAGACCGAGTGGAGATCCAACTTCAACGTGAAGTTCCCGGAGGACCACCAGACGGCAGGTCCCGGAAGCCAGGGCTAAGGAGATTCTGATCTGATCAGCATTTCTCTAGAGGCATCAGTATAAAAAGGGAAGCGTCTCGGACGGATTCGGGATGCTTCCCTTTTCTTATCTCAACGAATTGGGTATAATAAAAACAGTATACAGAAAGACGGGCGCTGAACCCGGCGACAGGAGGAAGGTATGGAACGAAGTCTACAAATGAACAAGACACTGACACTGGTGACCTGCGGTCTCTTTACTGCACTGATGGCGGTGGGAGCCTTCATCAAGATCATGATTCCGCTGGGCGTCTGGCAGGTGACCTTTTCACTGCAGTTCTTCTTTGCACTGCTGGCGGGCATGGTGCTGGGCTCAAAAAACGGCTTCCTCAGTGTTCTCGCATATCTGCTGGTGGGCCTCTGCGGTGTGCCGGTATTTGCCCACGGCGGCGGACTGGGTTATCTCCTGAAGCCCACCTTTGGGTTCTTGATCGGCTTCGCAGCGGCCGCCTTCATTACCGGCTGGCTCCTGGAGAGAAACAGCAGCCGGAGCTTCGGCACACTGCTCTTTGCGGCTTTCTGGGGCGAGATGGCCTACTATCTCTGCGGTCTGATCTACTATTATCTGACCTTCAACTTCCTGCTGATGAACGGCGAGACCATCGGTCTGGTGAAGCTCATTGAGGTATGGTTCCTGAGCACTGTGGTGCCGGATTTCTGCCTCTGCGTACTCGCGACCATCACCATGCGGCGGCTTCTGCCGGCCATCTCCCGGTAAAGGCATTGGCATAAGAGGGACCCCGGGAAAAAACAGAACGGACAGCAAAGGGAAAGCAGAATATGAACAAAAGAACGATTCGACTGGCAACCCGGGGCAGTGCCCTGGCGCTTCGGCAGGCGGACATTGTGGCCGGGCTGCTGAAGGCGGAGGGCTATGAGACAGAAATTTGCAAATACACCACAGCGGGGGACCGGGACCGGATCCATGCGCTTGTGCGGATCGGCGGCCGGGGCATTTTCGTCCGGGAGATCGAAAGGGCCCTCCTTTTCGGGGAGGCGGACATCGCGGTGCATTCCGGGAAGGACCTGCCCTATGAGCTGCTGGACGGCCTGGTGATTGCGGGCAATCCGGCGGCGGGAGACTGTCGGGACTGTCTCATCACCGTGAAGGGACGGCCGCTCACAGGGGCTGCCGTTGTCGGCACGGGAAGTCCCCGGCGGCAGGCGGAGTACCGGCGGCTATTTCCGGCGGCGCGCTTCCGGGACATCCGGGGCAACATCACGACCCGTCTCCGGAAGCTGGAGAGCGGGGAGTACGACGCCATCATCATGGCGCTGACGGGCATGGAGCGCATCGGCACGGATTTTTCGAAATACGACATTCGCACCTTTTCGCCGTCGGAGTTCATTCCGGCGGGCTGCCAGGGCATCATTGCCGTGGAGTGCCGCAGGGAGGACAGGGAAATGCTTTCGCTTCTGGAGAAGGTTTCGGATCCGGCGACCCGGCTGCGCTTTCAGATTGAGCGGGAGCTCTTTTGCAGCATGAAGGTGGACTGCAGCATGCCCGTGGGCATTCATGCAGAGCTGGCGGGAGATCAGGCAGAGATTTCCGCGATGCTCCGGAACAGCAGAGCAACGCGGCGGGGGCCGGTCAGTCAGTACCGGGCCATGTGCGAAGCGATCCGGGAGGAGCTGCTTTCGGCAGAAAAACCGGAACAGGATAAAAAGAACTGA
>CAVATZ010000046.1:10296-17465 GCA_963591655.1 Clostridiales bacterium | reverse complement strand
CCGTATTTGTGTCTCTTTTGTGTCCTTTCCCGTGCTAGAATGGCGTCAGTCAAAGGGAAAGAGACAAAGGAAAACGATCAAAGGGATCGGATAACCGTCTTGAAAGGAGAAAAATATGTATAACACAATGTTCACACTGTTGGCTGACAACCCGTTCCAGCAGATGGGAAGTCCCATCACCAATCTCATCAATATGGCGCTGTCACCGGCTCTGGCTCTGGTGGCTGCCATCGGTGCCATCTACTGCATCATCGTCGGTGCGAGACTGGCTAAGGCAGATGAGCCGCAGGAGAGAGAGAAGGCCAAGAAGTCACTGACCAATGCGGTCATCGGCTTCGTGCTCATCTTCGTACTTCTGGCAGCAATGAAGGTTGGTATGCCGGCATTCGAGTCATGGTACAATGGCGTAGAGGCACCTACCGTTACCACAACCACAGCCAAGAATCCGTAAAAGACAAAAGTTGGAAATGTCCGCAGGACAAAAACAATCGTCCCTGCGGCATGAACAAAAAATAATTGACAGGGCAAAACGGCTCTGCTATAGTAAAGCGCAAAAGCGAGGAGGCTTCATTGAGGGCACTCGCTTTTGCGCTTTATTTGATTTTCAGGAGGGAAATGCGTATGAATGCGATGGAGATTGCAAATGGGATTCCCATGTGGGTTGCCTGCGGCATACCGGTGCTTCTGGTGCTGGCGCAGGCCTTTATCTTTGCGAAGAGTGCCTATGGTGCCGGAAAGCGGCTGGGGCTCACGGATGCTCAGCTGAAGGGTGCGGTACGAAGCAGTGCCACCACCTCCATCGGGCCCTCCTTCGTGATCCTCAGCGGCATGCTGTCGCTGCTCATCAGCATCGGTGCTCCCATGGCCTGGATGCGGCTTTCCCTCATCGGCTCCGTGATGTTCGAGTCCATCGCGGCGGGCTTCGGTACCTCCTCCGTGGGCGTGCAGCTGGGCGCGGATGAGCTGACGCCGCTGGCCCTGGACATGGCGGTATGGACCATGGTGCTGGGCTCCATCGGCTGGATCCTATTCGCCACCATTTCCGCAGACCGCATGGACAAGGTGCAGCACAAGATCTCCGGTGGCGACCCGGCGAAGCTTATGGCCATCTCCACGGCGGCCATCATCGGCGCCTTCGCCTCCATGTCCGCTTCTCATCTCATCAAGCTGAATAAATATTCCCTGGCCTGTGTTTTGGGAGCGGTATTCATGGCCATCTGCATGAAGGTTTCCGAGAAGCCCGGCTTTGCCAAGCTGAAGGAATGGAACCTGACCATCGCCATCTTTGCGGCCATGATCATCACGGCACTGATCTGAGGGAGGAACGAGCATGAACGAGAAGGATTTTTTTGAAAAGGAATATATGCCGAAGATGCACCGCATCGGAAAGCTCACAGGCTTCCTGGGCGTGGCGCTGTCCTTTCTGCCGGCGCTGATGCTGGCAGTGGTGTACGGTCTGCTGCCGGATCCCGCGGCGCTGCTCACAGCCTTCGTGGCGGCAGCCAGTGCCTTCGGCTTCCTCTGGATCGTGGAGCCCATTTCCTACTTCACAGTGCTGGGACCGGTGGGCACCTACATGGCCTTCCTCTCCGGCAACATTTCCAACATGCGTGTGCCCTGTGCCAGCATGGCGCAGGTTTCCGCCGGCGTAGAACCCGGTACGGAAAAGGGCCAGATCATTTCCGTCATCGGTATGGCCACCTCCATCATCATCAATGTTTCCGTGCTGACCATCGGCGTCATTCTGGGAAGCTCCGTGCTGTCCCGGCTGCCCGTGGCAGTGACCGAGGCGCTGAACTACCTGCTGCCGGCTCTCTTCGGTGCGCTGCTGATGCAGTTCGGCATGAAGCGCCTGGGCTTCGCGTCCGGTATGCTGGCCTTCGCCATCCTCATCTACGTGGCCATTAAGGGAGGCATCTTCTCCTGGCTGCCTGGTGCCTCCAACTATCTCGGCACCCTGGCCAGTGTTTTCGTGGCCATCGGCGTGACGTTGGCAAGCTACAAGAAGAAGTCTGAGCAGTCTCAGAAGGAGGCAAAAAGTGCTTAAGAATAAGAGGGAAATGCTTTCGGCCATGGAAGAACTGCGGCCCCTTTGTGAATCGACGGCGGAAGCGCTGTGGACTGATCCGGAGCTGGGCGGCACGGAGCAGCATTCTTCGGAGCTCTTCCGGCAGATCCTTTCTGACGAGGGCTTTCGAATTGTGAACGAGCCGAAGCTGCCCTATGCTTTTTACGGAGAGTACGGCAGCGGCAGCCCGGTGATCGCGGTGCTGGGCGAGTACGATGCCCTGCCGGGACTGTCCCAGAAATGTCAGATCACCAAGGAGGCTGTGACGCCGGGGGCTCCGGGACACGGCTGCGGCCACAATCTCCTGGGCGCGGCAGCATTGACCGCTGCCATTGCCATCCGCCGTTTCCTGGAGCAGGAGCAGCTGCCGGGAACCGTGCGCTTCTATGGCTGCCCCGAGGAGGAGCTCCTCTCCGGCAAGGTGAAGATGGCGCATTATCATATGTTTGACGGCTGCGACATGGCCCTCAGCTGGCATCCCATGTCCGCCAATATGGTCTACGAGGCCGGCTATCTCGCCAGTGCCTCCATTAAATTCTTCTTCAAGGGACAGACCAGTCACGCGGCCTTCGCTCCGGAGCGGGGAAGAAGCGCCTTGGATGCGGTGGAGCTCTGCAGCGTGGGTGCCAACTACCTGCGGGAGCATGTAACGGATAAGGCCCGGATTCACTACACCACGGACAGCGGCGGCTTTGCGCCGAACATCGTGCCGGACAAGGCGAGCGCCTGGTATTTCACGAGAGCACCCCATATCGCCGATGTGAAGGACATTCTCCGGCGGCTCACGCTGGTGGCGGAGGGTGCTGCCCATATGACAGAGACCCAGGTGACGGCGAAGATCGAGTACGGCTGCTGCGACATGCTGAGTGAAAAGAGCTTCACGGATCTCACCTGGCGGAACATGCAGGAGATCCCACTGCCGGAATACACCGAGGAGGAGCTGGCCTTTGCGAAGAGTCTCCAGGATACGGTGGATCCCGGCATCAAGGCCCATGATGAGAAGGCCTATGAGGCGAAGGGCAAGGCCCTGGCGGATGCCGTGGTGTCCCGGGATGCCTGGGAGAAGGCACCGCTCACCGCTTCCTCCGACAGCGGTGACGTGAGCCAGATGATGCCCATGAATCTCTTCACGGCGGCCTGCTGGCCCGTGGGTGTGGGACCCCATACCTGGCAGAGCTGTGCCTCCGCCGGCAGCAGCATCGGCCGGAAGGGCGCCTTCTATGCCGCAAAGGTCATTGCCGCGACGGCCTACGACCTCTTCACGGACGCAGCGCTCAGGGCAGAGATCCAGGCGGAGTTTGACAGCCAGGATCGGGAAGCCTACAGTCCGATGTATACAGAAGAATAGTCAAGTTTGGGACGCTCCGGCTTCTGCCGGGGCGTCTTAATTTGTCATTATCTGAAGACTATGCTATAATGACCCCCAAATGACAAAATTTAAACGGCGGCGTCTGCCGCCCTGCGGGGATATACATGATCAACGAAGAATGCATGATTGAGGTCACGGATGTGACCAAGGTCTATAAGCTCTATGACAAGCCCATCGACCGTCTGAAGGAGTCCATGAGCTTAAGCCATAAAAATTACCATCGGGATTTCTACGCCCTGAACCACATCAGCTTCGATGTGAAGAAGGGCGAGGCAGTGGGCATCATCGGCACCAACGGCTCCGGCAAGTCCACCATGCTGAAAATCATCACCGGCGTGCTGACGCCGACGGCCGGCAGCATCAAAACCCAGGGTACGGTCTGTGCACTGCTGGAGCTGGGCGCCGGCTTCAACCAGGATTACACCGGCATCGAAAACATTTACATGAACGGCACCATGATGGGCTTCACCCGGGAGGAGATGGACGCGAAGCTCCAGGATATTCTGGACTTTGCCGACATCGGCGATTTCGTCTACCAGCCGGTGAAGTCCTATTCCAGCGGTATGTTTGTGCGGCTGGCCTTCGCCCTCTACATTTCCGTGGACCCGGATGTGCTGATCGTGGACGAGGCACTGTCCGTGGGAGACGTATTCTTCCAGGCGAAATGTTATCATCGGATGGACGAGCTGAAGCAGAAGGGCACCACGATTCTGATGGTGACCCACGATCTCGGCTCTGTCATGAAGTACTGTGACCGGGTGCTGCTGCTGAACAAGGGCGAGCGCATCGCCGAGGGCAAGCCCGGTGAGATGGTGGATCTCTATAAGAAGATTCTGGCCGGGCAGTACAGCGGCAACGAGGACTTTGTGGACAAGCAGGACTTCGGCGTGGACAGTGTCGGCGGGGAGGCCGTGAAGCTCCGCGAGGACAATGCCGGCGGCGCGAAAGCCGTGGACACACTAGCGGAAGCGGCGGCGCAGGAGCCCGAGGGACTCATGCAGGCGCAGCTGACATTGAACCCGTCCGTGCAGCATTACGGCAACGGCAAGGCGGAGATCTACGACTTCGGTATTCTGGACCAGAAGGGCAAGGTCACCAATGTGGTGCTGAAGGGTGAGTACTTCTCCATCAAGGAAAAGATTCGCTTCCATGCGCCTGTTGAATCGCCGATCTTCACCTTTACCATCAAGGACAAGCGCGGCGCGGACCTCACGGGCACCAACACCATGTTCGAGGGCGAAGACATTGCCCCGGTGAAGGCGGGTGACGAGTACACCTGCACCTTCCGGCAGAAAATGACGCTCCAGGGCGGGGAATATCTCCTGTCCATGTCCTGCACCGGCTTCGAGCAGGGGGAGCATACGGTGTATGACCGGAAATATGACGTTGCGAGCCTCACGGTGCTGAGCAACAAAAACACCGTGGGCGTATACGATATGGAGTCAGAGGTGACTCTGGAAAGGCATGATGCATGAGTTTTGGCAAGCATAGAACCAATCTCCTGGACTGGATTCACTTCGAGAATCCGGCGACGGGCTTCCCGCAGGACGCGGAGCTTCTGCTGCTGGCGGAGGACGGTGCCCGGGAGGATTTTCTTGAACTGCTGCAGGGGCGGGTGAAGAAGGTGGATACGGAGCCCCGGGAGGGACTGTATCATTATATTGTGATGCCGCGGCTCACGAAGGGGGCGATGCATCTCTTCGGCGAGAGTCTCGCGGCGCTGCTGCCGGCACTGGAGAATCGTCTGTATCCCGGCGGCAGTCTCGTGCTGGGACTGGAGAATCACGACGATGTGGAGCGGCTCGCCAGCGGTCTCTACGAGGATAATGTCTATTATTCGACATTTAACGAGCTGGCGTCCATGGAAAAGGACTTCGCGGTACGGCATCCGGCGGGACGGCTGCAGCGCTTTTATCCGCTGCCGTCTCTGGAGATGCCCCTTCGCTTCTATACAGATGCGCACATGCCTGCTGCCGGGGAGGAGGACGCACGGATCGGGGCGCTGCTTTCGGCAGGCACCTTCCGGACTCTGGCACCGGGATATTTCTGTATCCTGACGCCGCAGCCGAAGCAGGCCTATCATGACCGGATGTACCGGGACTGGCTGCCGGTCTACATCAAATACAACTCCAGCCGGAAGCCGGAATATGCCATCAAAACCGAAATTCTCAAGGACGGCGAGGGCAGACTTCATGTGCTGAAGGAGGGCCTGAGCCCGGCAGCCAACGGCCATATCGAATCGCTGCGGGAGAAGGCGGCGCTGCTGGAGAAGCAGAATCCGGCGGTTTCCGTGCTGCATGAGGAGAAGACCCACAATGACTTTGGCTCCGGCCAGAGTCTTTCTGCCGTGCTCTACCCTTATGTGAAGGGGCAGAGCCTCGCGGCCATTCTGGGGGCGATGATCGAGGGCGGCAAGGCCCCGGTGAAGGCCCTGCAGGAGTCCATGGAGCTGGTGCTGGGGGCCTCCGAGGGAGAGCTCTGTCCGGCCAACCTGGACTGCCTTTTTGACAATGTTCTGATGCAGGAGGGGCGTCCTGTGCTCATCGACTGCGAATGGGTGCAGGAGCAGCCGGTGCCGGTGCGCTTCCTCCAATATCGCATGCTGTCCTACTGGTATGAGGAATACCGGCAGCAGCTGGGCTATCCGGATCTCGGCAGCTTCCTGCGGCTCTTCGGTTTCGCGGCGGAGGACGTGCAGGCCCAGAAGGAGAGAGAGGCGGCGCTGCAGCGGGAAATCCACGGAGACGGCGAGGACAGCAATGCCTGGGCCTACCAGCAGAGCCGGGTAACGGTACAGAACTTCCTGGCGCAGCAGAAGGAGATTGCCGAGCAGAAGGACTGCATTGCGGAGCTGAGCCGTCAGGTGAAGGAAAGAGATGTGGCACTCCACAAGGAGCGGGAGGTGCAAAGGCTCACCAACGTGCATGTGGGCAACCTGGAGAAGGTGATCGCTGTCCATGAGCGGGACATTGCCACACTGCAGCAGGAGAGAGATTATTATCAGCGGCACCAGAGCATTCCCAGCCGTCTGCACCAGAAGCTGCAGGCCAAGCTGGAGGCGCACTTCCCGACGGGGACAAAGAAGCGGCAGATCCTGAGCTACGGCTTTCGGACGCTGCGGCACCCCATCCGTATGTGCTCTCTGTATCTCACGGAGGACGGACGGAACCGGATTCAGGGCGACTTCGCCATCGGCAACGGCTATTTCGAAAACGGAAAGCTGCACTTTGCGCGGGCGGAGCAGCCGCTGGTGTCCATCGTGATCCCCTGCTACAACCAGATTCACTACACCTACCAGTGTCTCCTGTCCATTCTGCAGCATACGGATTTTCAGAAGACGCCCTATGAGGTGATCATTGCGGACGACGTGTCCACGGATGCCACCCGGGAGCTGAAGCGCTATGCGGACAACCTGGTGCTGGCCCGGAACACGGAGAACATGGGCTTCCTGAAGAACTGCAACCAGGCGGCGGCCATGGCAAGGGGAGAGTTCATTTTCTTCCTGAACAACGACACCAAGGTCACTGAGGGCTGGCTGGAGAGCCTCGTGTCGCTCATGCGCCGCGACGAAGGCATTGGCATGGTGGGCTCGAAGCTGGTCTATCCCGACGGGCGGCTCCAGGAGGCCGGCGGCATCATCTGGTCCGACGCCTCGGGCTGGAACTATGGCCGTCTTCAGGATCCCGCGGAGCCGGCGTTCAACTATGTGAAGGATGTGGACTACATCTCCGG
>CAVATZ010000046.1:4425-10042 GCA_963591655.1 Clostridiales bacterium | reverse complement strand
TGCAGAAGCAGTCGGTGAATGACGGCAATCCGAATCCCTTCCGGGCCCGGGAGCGGGGACAGAGCAAGCGCTATGTGCTGGTGATCGACCACTATGTGCCCACCTGGGACAAGGATGCCGGGTCGAAGACCACCTGGCAGTATCTGCAGATGCTGGTGGCCAAGGGCTATCAGGTGAAGTTCCTGGGGGACAACTTCCTCCACGAGGAGCCCTATACCTCGGCCCTGGAGCAGCTGGGCATCGAGGTGCTCTACGGGCAGAAAATGCAGGGAGATATCTGGAACTGGATCGACCGGAACAAGGACATGATCCAGGTCTGCTACCTGAACCGGCCGCATATCGCGACGAAATATATCGATTATATCCGGGAGCACACCCGCTGGAAGTGTATTTTCTACGGTCATGACCTGCATTTCCTCCGGGAGCGCCGGGAGTATGAGCTGACCCATGATCCGGCGATTCTGCAGGATGCGGAGTACTGGCGGAGCATGGAGCTGTCCATGATGAAGAAGGCGGATGTGAGCTACTATCCTTCCCAGGTGGAGATCGACGGCATCCACGCCATTGATCCGTCCATCAACGCGAAGGCCATTACCGCCTATGTCTTTTCGGAGAAGGCAGCGGTGGAGAAGGACTACCAGAAGCGGGAGGGGCTCCTCTTTGTGGGCGGCTTCGCGCATCCGCCCAACAAGGACGGCGTGCTCTGGTTTGCGAAGGAGATTTTCCCGCTGATCCGTCGGGTGCTGCCGGAGATCCAGTTCCGGATCGTGGGCTCCCATGCGGATGAGGAGGTGCTGGCTCTGGGCAATGAAGACGGCATCGAGGTGCTGGGCTTTGTCAGTGATGAGCGGCTGGCGGAGCTCTACCAGGAAAGCCGTCTCGTGGTGGTGCCGCTTCGCTACGGCGCCGGCGTGAAGGGCAAGGTTGTGGAGGCGCTCCATGAGGGCAGCGCCATTGTCACCACCTCCTGCGGCGCCGAGGGTATCCCCGGTGTGGAGCAGGTGCTGCGGATTGCGGATCAGCCCGAGGAATTTGCGGCGGAGGTCTGCCGTCTCTATCCCAATGTGGGGGCGCTCATTGAGCTGTCCCAGGGGGCAGTGCGCTATGTGGAGGAGAATTTCTCCGTGGATGGGGCCTGGAGTCGGATCCGGGAGGACTTCGATACAGATTTATAAAGATTTACGACAACAAACAGGAGCTTTTATGCAGGCAATACTTTTGTGCGGCGGTCTGGGAACCCGTCTTCGTTCGGTGGTTTCGGACCGGCCGAAGCCGCTGGCGGACATCAACGGCAGGCCCTTTATGGAATATGTGATCCGGGAGCTGATGAAGCACGGCATCGACGACATTATTTTCGCGGCAGGCTACAAGGGGAAAATGATCGAGGATTTCTTCGGTGACGGCAGCGCCTTCGGCTTCCGGGCGCACTACGCCTATGAGGAGAGTCAGCTGGGGACCGGCGGAGCGCTCAGAAATGCCCTTCCCTATGTGACGGAGCCCATGACCTACGCCCTGAATGCGGATACCTTCTATCGGATTGACTACGGTGCGCTGCTGCAGCTGAAGGAAGAAAAGCAGCTGCCCATGGCGCTGGTGACCCGGGAGGTTACGGACATCAGCCGTTACGGTGAGGTGCGGACGGAAAACGGTCTCGTATCGGCATGGAATGAGAAGAATCCGGAGAATCGCCCCGGCGAGATCAACGGCGGCATTTATCTTCTGGACCGGGAATTGCTTGCCCGGATTCCGGAGGGGAAGCACAGCCTGGAAAATGAGCTGCTGCCCCAGTGGCTTTCCGAGGGGATGGAGATCGGCGTGATGCGGAATGAAGGCTATTTCATTGACATCGGCATTCCGGAATCCTACCGGCAGTTTCAGACGGACGTGGCCGAGGGCAGAATATGAAGCTGCCGAAGATCGTTTTTCTGGACCGGGACGGCACCATCAACGAGGAAGTGAATTATCTTCATAAGCCGGAGGACTTTCGCTTTGTGCCCGGGGTACCGGCGGCGCTGCGGCGGCTCCACGAGGCGGGATACCTGCTCATCGTGATCACCAACCAGGCGGGCATCGCCAGAGGCTATTACAGCGAGACGGACTGCGAGGCGCTGAACCGGTATATGGCGGAAATGCTGGCGGCCCAGGGAACCGTGCTCACGGCGGCGTATTACTGTCCCCACCACCCTGTCCACGGCATCGGCGCATACCGGAGGGAATGCAGCTGCCGGAAGCCGAAGGACGGGCTGTTTTTGCAGGCCCTGGCGGACCTTGGCATCGCGCCTCCGGGCGGCATGGACGCCGGAGAATCCGGTGGGACATCGCGTCCGGCGGATTTTCACCAGGGCACCCTGACGCTTTCCGCGGAAGCACTGGCGGCCCTGCGGCAGTGGAAGGCAGAAAATGCGAAGGATGCGCTTTGGTATATCTTGGGCGACAAGCGGATTGACACCCAGGCGGGACACAACTTCGGCATATGCTCCATCCTGGTGGGCAGCGGCTACGGCCGAGAGGAGAAGGCGAAGGCTGCGCCGGGGGACTATGACCTTTACTTTGACACCTTAGGGGAGGCGGCAGAATGGATTCTGAAGCAAGAGCTGTGAAGCAGCTGGACACATTGATTTCGCGCTATCCGGCATTGGCACCCATCCGGGAAGCTATTTATCAGGCCTATGGGCTGCTGCGGGACTGCTACAGCCGGGGCGGCAAGCTCCTGATCTGCGGCAACGGCGGCTCCTGTGCGGATGCGTATCATATCGTCGGGGAGCTCATGAAGGGCTTCTGCAAGAAGCGGCCCATTTCGAAAAGTCTTCGAGAGCGGTTGACGGCCATTGCACCGGCGGACGGGGCACTTCTTTCCGAAAAGCTGGAGCAGGGGCTTTCCGCCATCGCACTGCCGGCAGAGACGGGACTGAATACCGCCTTCGCCAATGACAAGGATCCGGTGATGAGCTTTGCCCAGGGGGTTCTCGGCTACGGAAAGCCCGGCGATGTGCTGCTGGGCATTACGACCTCGGGAAACTCCCAGAATGTGCTCTATGCCCTGGAGGTGGCCCAGGCCCTGGAGATCCGCAGCATTGTCCTGACGGGAAAGGACGGCGGGCGGGCAGCCGCGATGGCAGACTGCGCCGTCATTGCCCCCTCCTGTGAGACCTACCAGATCCAGGAGTACCATCTTCCCATCTATCATGCGCTGTGCCTCATGCTGGAGGAGCGCTTCTTTGAGGAATAAACGATGCAGACAAAGCATGTTTTTGCGGTGGCGGCCTACGGCACGTCCCCTTATCTGGACGGACTTCTGAAGTCCCTGAAGGCCCAGAGCATCCCGTCGAAGATCATTATCTGTACCTCTACGCCGAATCCGGAGATCACGTCTCTGTCGGCGAAGTATCAGGTGCCGGTGTATGTGCGGCAGGGGCAGTCCTCGCTTCGGGATGACTGGAACTTTGCCTATCAGCAGGGGGCGGCGCTGGCACCGCTGGTGACCATCGCCCACCAGGACGACATCTATTACCCGGATTACACGAAGGCGGTGCTCCATGCCTGGAACGCCTATCCGGATATGTCCCTGTTCTGCTGCCGCTACGATACCATTGATGCGGAGGGGAAGCAGATTCCCGGGAGCTCTGAGCGGGTGAAACGGCTGCTGCGACTGCGGCTCCGGAACCATGGGGCCTCCGGAAGGCGGAATGTGAAGCTCAGTGCGCTCCGCTGGGGAAATGGGATCGGATGTCCTACCTGCACCTACAATCGCAGCTTTTGTGGGACGGAGCTCTTCCAAAACGGGTATAAATTCGTGATAGATTGGGATACGCTGGTGCGGCTGGCCAAGAGCCCGGGGCGCTTCATCTGCCTCGAAAAGTCACTGATGGCCTATCGGGTCCACAGCGGTGCGGAGACGGCGAAGCAGATCCACAGCCGGAATCGGGAACGGGAGGAGACGGAGGAATTCCGGAAGCTCCACGGCCCTCTGATGACCCGGGTACTCATGCATTTTTACAGGAAGGCCTATACTGCCTATGGAGAGGATTGAAAAGGACGGAGCAATGAGGCGGGGGGAGACCGGCAGAACCCGGGGTCCCCTCTTTTTGCTTGCCTTTTGCGTGTCCATGCTTTCCTTCCTGCTTTTCTATGTTCTTTCCGGAAACCTGGAGCGGCTGCTGGAGGGAAAGAATCAGGCGGCGCTGGGAGAGCTGCTGATCGTGGGCGTTTTGCTGTTCGCCCTGTACCGTTTTTCCGGTGTCAGCCGGAGGCGGCTTTTTGACGGCACCGCGCTGGTGCTGCTGGGGGAGCTGTATCTGCATCAGATGCTGCTCCCTTTTTTGGCATCCTTCCTTTATGCCGGTGCCCTGCTGCTTCTGTTCCTGCTGCTCTTCGGAGAGCTGGGAGCGCGGGAGCGCAGTGGAAGCCGTCAGCTGAGGTTCCGGGGCATTGCCGGAAAGCTTCGTGCGCTTTGGCAGTCTGCGTGGGCTTATTCTGCTGCGCCCCGGAACGGAGAGGAGAAGTATCTCCTGCTGGCCCTGCCCTTCCTGCTGATCCAGCTGAACCGGATGAACATCGCGGCGGACTACGACAGTCTCCGCTACGGCCTCCGTTCCCAGTACGTGCTCTTTAACGGCGACTTCTTCTCGGCCCTCGGCCAGGTGAATGCTGTATACACCTATCCCAAGGGGCTGGAGCTCCTGACCGCGCCCCTCAGCAGCTACCGCTGCTTTGCCCTGCTTCTGATGTTTCAGTTCTGGTGCTATGTGCTCTGCCTGCTGCTGGTCGGGAAAATGACGGCGGCCCTCACCGGCAGTCAGCGCCGGGGCTTTCAGGCCTTCCTCTGTCTTTCGATGATGAGCGCCCTCGGGAATATGGCCGTCACCGCGAAGACGGATCTCATCACTTTGCTGTGTCAGTTGTATATGCTGTGGCTCTTTCTGCGGGGCGAGAAAATCAAAAGTCTCGCGGCGGCGATCCTGAGCTTTTCCTTTAAGCCGACGGCAGTGGTGTTCACCACGGCTTCCTTCGGTGTATTGCTCTTGGGGGAGCTGTGGCTCAATTTCCGATACCGAGAGGGCAGCGGCATTCTGCATCGTGATGGTGGAACAGAGATCGCTGAGGATGCATGTGCTCCGGCGAAGAAGCTGTCCCTCCGGGGGCTTCCGGCGCTGCTGCTTTGTCTCGCCTTTACGGGACTCGTGACCGCGAGAACCTGGATCGTCACCGGGGTGCCCTTTTCCACCACCTTCACCGGGATCTTTCAGGCCCTGGGCTGCACCGTGCGCTGGCCCTTCAACTTTGATGCCCATGTGGACTACGGCAGCAGCACGGCCCCGGCGACCGCGGCGCTGAATTTCCTGCGGCGGCTTCTGCTCTTCCTGTTCTGTCCTATAGGAGAGGACATGGCCCATGTGGAAATCGCCTGGGGCGGTGTGGAAATCCCGCTGCTCCTGGCGGCGGCTTTTGGGGCCTACTGCCGACATTTCCCGAAAAAACGTGGGTTTTCAGGCGAAAGCAATGTGGATAAGTCCCGGCAGCTGGTGATCCTGTTGTTCCTCTCGCTGACGATTCTGTCCCTCCTCACCTTTTATATGCTCTGGCAGGTGGACGGAAATTACTACATCCTCTGGGACAG
>CAVATZ010000046.1:0-4267 GCA_963591655.1 Clostridiales bacterium | reverse complement strand
CGCCGCTAAGGCATCCACTGGGTACCCGCAAGCCAAGCTTGCGCGAGACCCAGTGGATAGTGTATGTAGCGGCTGTGCTCACGACCCTCATCACCAGCTGGTCCGGGGCGGTGGGCTTCACGCCGATCCGGCTGCTGAACCGCGGTTACTATGACAACATTGCCGAGATCCGGGATTTCGAAACCGGACGCGGCGCGGCGGCACTCTGGGCGGAAATGTCGGCGGACCCCGCGAACCGGGTCCTGGCCTTTGCAGAAACGCCGGACTGCTACAAGATCCTCTGCAATGTCCAGAGCATCACGGATGTGGAGGGCAGCGGTGGCAGTCCCGGTCTCTATGACAGTCTGACCTATTTCGAGTGGTTCCTCCGCTGGGCGGAGACGGACTATCTCTATCTGGAGGCGGATTTTCTGAAGGGTGAAAACGAGGATCGCGCCCGGGAGATGCTTTTCGAGCTTTGCCGGGACGGGGTGCTCTATGACTTCCACGGCACGGAGGATAAGCGCCTCTGCCGGGTGGATCAGGAGCGGCTCATCTATGCCTGGAACAGTGAGGAAGCGCCTCCGGCAGAGGAAGCGCGGGTGACGGAGAGTCTTGCAGCAGTGACGCAGCTTCTGCAGTAGGCAACAATAAGAGTAAGGTGTAATCATGGATACAAGATACAGAAACAAATGGATAGACGGCGGGCAGGCGGTGCTTGCGCTGCTGCTCCTCGGCCTTGTGGGCTTCTACATCAACCGCTACATCCGCATCGAGGGCCTGTACATGGACGACCTCTACATGTGGTCCTGCTACGGGGAGCAGTCCTTCTGGGAGTTCGCCTTCCCCATCGGCACCTCCACCCGCTTCCGGCCGGTCTACTGGATCGCCACCTATCTCGAGATGATGCTGGTGCGGAACCATCCCGGCCTCTTCGTGCCCGTCAACATTATCCTGAATGTCCTGACGGCTTATCTGATCTACAGCTTCGCCCGGCGGCTGTCGAAGGGGAACTTCCCGGTGGCGCTGCTGGCCGGCGGCATGTACCTCATTTCCCACTTCGCCTACTATCAGATCGGGCAGGCGCTGGGACTGCTGGAAACCATGTCTCTGTTTATGGCCCTGATGATTCTGTGGCTCCTCTACGATTTTCTGGCGGAGGGAAAGGCCCGGCAGTATTATCTTGCGAATCTCACGTATTTCCTGCTGGTGTTTTCCCACGAGCGGTATCTGGCGCTGTTCCCGCTCTTTTATCTCACGCTGCTGTTCGGACCGCGCCGGAGGTCCGCCGGGGCAATGTCTTCGGCGGAGAAGCGGGGCCGGATCTTCCGGTTTTTGCTGCCGCTGCTGCTCCTTTTTCTCATCATCGGCATCCGGCGCTACGCCATCGGCACGGCGCTCCCGGCGGGCACAGGCGGCACCGAGGTGACGGATACCTTTTCCCTCGGGCAGGCGCTGCATTTCTCATGCCAGCAGGTGATGTATCTCTTTGGCGTGAACATCGGGCCCACGTATCTGTCCGGCATTTCCTGGACGGATTTTGCGCCGCTGTACCGGAAGCTCGTGTATCTGAGCTGGCTGCCGCTGGGGATTCTGGTGCTGAGTTATCTGGTACTGTCCGCCCGGAACGGACGCTTTCAGCTTAAGAACCGGGAATTCTGGGGAAGAAATCTTCTCTTCCTCGCCTTCATTGCCCTCTGCATCGGCTGCTCCTCCATCACGATCCGGGTGGAGATGCGCTGGATCTATGTGAGCTATGCGGCCTGTCTTCTTTATCTCAGTCTCATGTGCGGCGAGTGCGCGGACATGCTGGGCAGGGGCCGTGCGGAGAAGCGGTATCGGGCGGCCGAGGGCGACGGCAGCCGGAAGGTGCTGAGTCTGTCTGCCACCCGGGAGAAGCGGGCCTACGGCAGGCGTCTGGGCCGTGCGGCGGCGGTGCTGTTCACGATTCCCTGGATCGTGTATGCAGGATGCATGGCACCGGTGGAACGCTATGACAGAGCACATTACTATGACATCTATTTCTGGGAGGACCAGGACCGGATGAATTCGCTGGCGGAGCAGACGGTGCTGAAGTACGGTGTGGACGCGGTGCTGGGAAAGCAGGTTTATATCCTGGAAAACAGCTACGGCATGAGCGACTTCTATGCCCGGACCTTCTTCAAGGTCTATGATCCGGAGAAGACGGGGCAGGGCACGCAGATTCATTTTGTGGATTCCATAGAGGCGCTCGCCGGACTTGGGCTCACGCGGGAGACTGCGCTCGTGCTCCGGGAGGTGCCGGAGGCCCGGGGCTACCAGGACATCACGGAGGAGGTACTGTCGTGAGAGAGGCGAGAGAAAAGGAAATGAGGCTTCGACAGCTGCTGGCGCTTTTGCTGCCCTGTCTCGGCCTCCTGGCGCTGCTTTTCTATATACGGGCTGCCAGCTGTGATGTGGTGTACTCCGACTATATCCGTCTCGTGAACAGCTACCTGCCGGATACGCTGAATCCGGCGAAGCTGCTGGTGCCGGATGTGCTGACCCGGATCCCGCTGACCTACTTTCTGCGCTTTCTGAACTGTCAGCTTTTCGGCTATTCCGTGACCTTCGACCGGGTGCTGGGCGTGTTGGGGCTTTTTCTTTGCGGTCTCGTGCTGGGAAAATACATGCTGCGGGAGCGGCTGCATCCCCTGCTGATGGCGCTGGTATACCTTGTGCTTTTCAGCCTCAATAAGTGGGAGATGTTTCTGAACGGCTCCGGCTATCCGCATTTTCTGGCCTTTGCGCTCTTCTACGATCATTTTCTGGTGCTCGAGCGGATTTATACGGGAACGGCTAAGCGGCGGGATTATGTCCTGTCTGTTCTGCTGCCGCTTCTGGCGCTGCTCGCGGCGGGACCCTATCTTGCGGTATATATCGTCTGCCTTTTGCTTCTTTATGGGTATATGTGGATCAGCAAAAACCGGAATGTGGATAAGTCCTCCCGAAGGTATTACAGTTATTGGACGCTCGCAGCGCTGCTGGCGCTTTCTCTGTATCTCCTCAGCAACCACTTTGCGATCTATGAATATGCCGGCGCGCAGGATGTGGGTCTTTTCACGGTGCTGACAGGGCAGCCGGGCTTCGTGCTGCACTTCCTGCTGAACGGCTTTGCGTCCATGCTGCTGGGGGGAGAGCTGCTGGAGAAGCTCCTGGGGGCAGGCGTGCTCAGCTATCCCATGATCTACGGCCTGGGACTTCTCGTGCTGCTGGCCTACGGATTTGCCGTCTTTGTTTACCTTCGCCGGGGCTTCTATCGGCGGACGGTGCTGCCGGCACTGCTTCTTCTCTACGGGCTCGGCAGCCACGGCATCGTTTTTCTGTCCCGGTATCTCTTCCTCAACGAAACCTATGCCTGGCAGAGCCGCTACAGTCTGCAGTACCAGAGCGGGATCCTGGGGATCCTGCTGATTTTCGGGCTGCTTTGGCAGGAGGGCAATGTTGGAGGTGTCGGGAAAGCGGGGAAGCGTCAGCAGGCGGCAGTCCGGCGGAGGACGCCGGCACCGGAGAAGCGAGAGCGGACATTTTGCCCGGCGGCGCTGCTGGCCCTGCTCCTGAGCCTTCTCTTCCTCTACGGCAATTTATGGACCTGCGCCGAGGAGATTAAGAAGGCCCCGGCCCGGGAGGCGCACTATGAGGCCATGGCAGCGGCGGCGCTGCAGCTCAATCAGTATTCGGATGAGGAGCTGGAGAGCCTCTTCGAGTATCATCATGGCGGCGACCGCATCCGGGCCGCCTTCGGCATCTTGGAGCAGCAGCATTGGAATGTATATAAAGACAATACGGAGGTATAATATGATCATCAGAAGCTATAATGAAAAGGACATCCCGGCGATGGTACGGATCTGGAACGAGGTGGTGGAGGAGGGTGTGGCCTTTCCCCAGCTGGACTACCTTGATGAAGAGAGCGGCAGCGCCTTTTTTGCGGCCCAGACCTACTGCGGCGTGGCAGAGGAGGAGGGCAATGTCGTCGGCCTCTACATCCTGCACCCCAACAACATCGGCCGCTGCGGTCACATCGCCAATGCGAGCTACGCCGTGGATTCCCGCTGCCGCGGCAGGCACCTGGGCGAAAAGCTGGTTTCCGACTGTCTCACGCAGGGAAAGGCCCACGGCTTTAAGCTGCTGCAGTTCAATGCGGTGGTGGAGAACAACATCCATGCCCGGCACCTCTACGAGCGCCTCGGTTTCACCCAGCTCGGCACCATCCCCGGCGGCTTCCTGATGAAGGACGGCAGCTACCAGAATATTTGTCTGTATTACCATG
>CAVATZ010000045.1:0-17919 GCA_963591655.1 Clostridiales bacterium | reverse complement strand
GGCCGCCGTTCTCCGCTTCTTCCGGGATCCGGGACACTACGAGCCCGTAGACGGGGCAGAATCCATTACAGAGGTCAAGGCGAGAGCCTTGGCCTTTCTGGACGTTCTGCGGCCCCTGGAGGGAAGCTGTGAGCGGGTGCTGGTGACGGCCCACGGCGGCATTATCCGGGCGATCCTGGACGTGATCGAGGATCTGCCGGACGAGGAATTCTGGAGCGGTCAGCTCCTGCCCAACTGCGGCGCGGCCGTGGCGGAGCTCTCGGACGGGAAATTCACGGTGAAGGATTCGAGTTTGCCGCTGTTGTAGAGAGTAACAGGCGGCTGCGGCCGAAGGCATTAACATAGGAGACAGTAGGAGGAACATGGATAAGAAGGCGGTAACGGAAATCAAAAAGTGCTTCCGGAAGACGGACTGCCGCATCGACCGGATGCGGGGCTGCTACGTGGACGAGAACAAGGAGAAGATCAATACGCTGCATGACACCTTTCTGGCGCTGCAGGACGAGGAGATGTCCAAGTATTGCGAGCTGTTCAAGAAATCCATGACGGGACGCTTCGGACGGAATCTGTTCAATGCCGGCTTTCCGCTGGCGGAGGAGCAGCCCGGGGGACATCAGGCCATGCTCTATGCGCTGCAGCAGTCGGCACTGAAGGACGATGCGCTGGTGGAGGATTTTTTCGACCGGGTGATTGCCGCTTATAATTTTCCGGGAAAGTATCTGATTCTGCTGTCCCACGGCGTGTACGATATTCCGGCGAAGACGAAGGACGGCATCCTGCTGGACGATGCCTCGGACTATGTCTATTCCTTCATTCTCTGCAGCATTTGCCCTGTGACCCTTCTGAAGGAGGGGCTCTGCTATGATGCGGCGGCCCGGACCTTCCTGTCCCGCAGCGATGACTGGGGTGTGCAGAAGCCGGATACGGCCTTCCTCTTCCCAGCCTTCAACGACCGGAATACGGATCTTCATGAGCTTCTGTACTTCACAAGAGACGGCGTCGAGCGGCATGAGGAGCTGGCGGCAGAGGTGCTGGGTGTCGAGCTTCCCCGGGCGGAGAAGGAGCAGCAGAATGTCTTCCGCTCCGTGATCGAGGAGACCCTGGGCCGGGACTGCGATTTTGAGGCGGTGAAGACCATTTCCGATTCCGTGAACCAGCTGCTGAAGCAGGGAGAGGATGCGGAGACGGAGGTCTGCCTCACGAAGCGGGATATGCGGGTTCTGCTGGAGGACAGCGGCGCGTCGGAGGACCAGATGCGGAAGTTTGAGGAGGTCTACGATGAGGCCGTGGGAGAGGACGATGCGCCGATCCCGGCGGAAAATGTTGCCGATACCCGGAATCTGGTGATCAAGTCGGACAATCTGCGTCTCAGCGTGAAGGCGGAGGTCAGCGAGATTGTGGAGACCCGGATCATTGACGGGCGGGAGTACATACTGATTCCCGTGTCGGACAATCTCGAGCTGAACGGGATTCGGATACGGAACAAGTCGAAGGATGAATAAAGAAGAGCTTGCCGGCTGCGGTCATAACGACTTCAGCGCGGCAAGCTCTTCTTCTGTTAAGGCACGGTATTCGCCCGGGGCGAGGTCAGGATCGAGGGTCAGAGGACCCATGCTGAGGCGCTTGAGATAGACGACCTCACGTCCGTTGCCGAGGGCTGCAAACATTTTCTTGATCTGATGAAATTTGCCCTCCTGGATGGTGGTTTCCGCAGTGGAAAAGTCCGTTCTGCTTTCCAGGATCCGGAGCTTCGCCGGCATGGCCGTCAGGGTTTCATCATAGGGGATGCCGTCGGCAAAGCGCTGCACATCCGCTTCGTCGAGGGTGCCGGAGACCCGGACGAAATAGCACTTGTCCACATGATGCTTCGGGGACAGGAGACGATGGGCCAGCTGTCCGTCATTGGTGATGAGGAGAAGCCCCTCGGTGTCCCGGTCCAGTCGTCCGGCGGGGAAGAGATCCTTCCGCTTCCGGCTGTCCATGAGGTCCAGGACGGTTTTCTGCCGTTTGTCCTCGCTGGCGGAGATGACGCCGGCGGGCTTGTTCATCATGTAATATTCGAAGCTTTGATAGAGGACGGGATTTCCGTCAAAGGAAATTTCTGATGTGGCATCCACATCGGCGCCGGGATCCTTCTGCACCTGTCCGTCGACGGTCACAAGACCCTTTCGGATGCTGCGCTTCAGCTCGCTGCGGCTGCCCACGCCCATATCGGAGAGGAATTTGTCCAGTCTCATGCCTTGTCCTCCGGCATGGCCCTAAGCTCCGCCAGGAACATGGCATAAAAGTCATCCTGACCCTCCAGCTTGGGAGAATTTTCTCCGCCGCCGTTGGTGCTGCGCTTCATATTGCCGTACATCTCCTCGCCGTAGGTGAGAATGTCCATCTCGTAGAGCGGATAGCCCAGCCGCGTGCTGAGGGCACAGAAATCGCCCAGGGGTGTGGAGGAATTCTCTGTCTCCAGAAGCTGCTGACGAACGGCGGGATCCTTTTCTGCCATTTTTTTCAGTTGCTCCAGAATTTCTGCTATGTTCATAGAATTTTCCTTTACTGTGCGGATTCTGCGGCGGCACTGCTGTCTGTGCTCTCACCGATGCTGTCCGCCGCGCTGCTTTCTTCAGCTTCGCTTTCTGCCTCGGTTTCCGCCGCGCTGGTTTCTGTCGGCGGGAAGCTCTGGTACTGCACGCCGTTGCCGCCCGATACCTCAGCATTCCGGAACTGGATCAGCTCGGAAACCGTTACCAGCTGGAAGCCCTCCTCGTGGAGTCGGGGAATGATTTCTCGGCAGGCCTCCTCTGTAGAGCTGTAGAGCTCGTGCATCAGGATAATGTCTCCGTCCACGACATGTCCGTCCACCATGGACTCTACGGACTGCGCGTTTCTGGATTTCCAGTCCTCGGTATCCAGTGACCAGTAGATCATGGGCTTCGTGATGGCGGCCTTCACATCGTCTGTGATCTTGCCGCCGGGGAGACGCACCAGCGTGGTTTCGATGCCCACCAGCTCCTTCAGCTTATCATCGGTCTTCGTAAACTCGGAGCGAATATAGTCCACACCCTTGCTGGTGAGGGACAGGTCATGATCCCAGGAGTGGTTGGCGATTTCGTGGCCCTCGTCCACCATGCGCTGCAGCTCTTCCTTATGCTCCTCCAGACGCTCACCCACCACGAAGAAGGTGCCGCGGCCGTCCACTGCCTCCAGCGTGTCCATCAGGGCATTGCCCACATCGGACTTGGGACCGTCATCGAAGGTTAGGGCCACCATGGGCTTCGTAAGGTCGAGGTAACGGCCGTTGGACAGCACGTGGGTGGGATCGGAGAGATCTGCTTCTGCGGCGGGCTGGCTCTCCAGAACACTTTCACCGGCCTCTGCCGCCGCTGCCACATCCAGTCCGCTGGTTTCCTGCACGGTTTCGATTTCGCCGCGCTGGGCTGCCCGGCTGTTTTCGATGAAGTTCAGCGTGCCGCGCACCAGCCGGAAGCCGAGGTAGCAGAAGAAGAGCAGCACCAGAAGGGCCGCCATGCGGCGCTGCCGCAGCTGCTTCCGCCGTTTTTTCCGAATTGCCTGCTGCCGGCGGCGAAGATAGCGGATTTCCTCCTCCGTGTAGCGGCGTCTGCCGCTGCGCCGTGGACTGCCGGTGCTTTGCCGCCGCCGGGCTGTGCTGCCGCTGCGGTTTCCGGCGGTCGTGCCGCTACTGCGTCTATTGCTTCTGTCGCTTCTGTCATCGCGGCGTCCGCTGCTCTGCCGGCGTCCTGTGGATGCGCTGCGCCCCGCCGACCGATTTTTCTCTATTCTGTTGTCGGTACGTCTGTTCCGGCTGCCGGAGCTTCCGGTGCGGCGTCTGTCATCCCTTCGCATACTTTGTTAGATTCCTTCTCGTGGTTTCGCACCGTATCGCTGCACTGTGAAACCACTACATTTTGATACAACTCAACCCATTTGGGTAAAATCGGACTTAGTATAACATATAATTAATAATAAATGTTTGCTGAAATCAAAAAAGGCAAAAAAGAACAATTTATTTCCACTGTGTCTCTTTTGTGACTTTTCTTGTGCTAGAATGCGAGTATAAAAGAAAAAAGAATGATGTTTAAAATATTCACAAAGGATTTTCAACCTAGGAGAGAGGTAAAGATTATGCCGAGAAAAAATTATAAAAATCAGATCATGCAGACCCTGAAGCAGTACCACAATCCCTTCCGTCTGACGGCGGAGGAGCTGCAGCAGGCGGATGCCCTGCTGACAGAGATCGAAAGCGGTGAAAATTGGATGGAAAGCCTGCAGACGCTGGCCGATATGCTGGAGGTTCTGCCGCTGGAGATTCATGAGAACCAGGAGGATTATGAGGCGGCTGTGCAGCGGGATGCTGCGCTGGAGCATCAGCCGATTCATGTATCTGCGGCATCGGAGCGGGACAATGTGTTGGACGCCCTGGCGAAGGAGCTGGAATTTCAGAGAAGTCATGAGCTGTATCGGTATATGAATGACCTGCTGCGCGATTACGACGATCCGGAAACACAGCATGCCCTTCTGGCGGCATATCAGAATCTTTCGGACAGTACCGAGAGACCGCATTTCAAGGAGAGCGTGACAGCGGTTCTGGACAATTACAGCAGAGTTCATGGCACACCGGATCTGAACAGTGTTCCCCAAAAGCGCGTACGGGAAGCGGAAGACAATCTGATCTCCGGCTTTGAAAGGGCGGGCTGGATGCTGGGCTACGGCGGACCGGATATGATGAATATCTCACGTGCCCTGAATACGTTCAAAAAGAAAATCGGAAATCAGGAGCTCAACAAGAAAGAAGCGAGAAATTACAAAAGAGTCAAAAATGCCTTAACGAAGATTCACGAGCTGGATGCGGAATTCCAGGAGAACATGAAGGCGTTTACGGCATTGTGGAGCAATGATCCCAAGAAGAGAAAGGATCCCAAGCAGAGCAGCCTGAATGAGCTGATTGAAGATGTTCGCCGCGGCCTGAATATGGTATATGATCACGACGGATTTTCTCTGGATCGGCTTTTCCTTGAGAAAGAGAATTACAATCTGGATATTGTAGAAAGAATTCTTAATACTACGATGGATGATCTGTTCTACCAGTGGAGAAAGCACAGCAGTGACCAGCCGAAGCTTCGCGGCAGAGAGAAGGCACGCTTTGAGACCACAGAGCGTCTGCGGAAAACCATGCGCGACATCCACGGCTATCTCGATGATCTTCGTGAGAATGGGATTGATCTGGATGACTATACGGTCACGTCCAAATGGCTGCCGAATGATTGTCTGATGGATTATGATGCTAACCGACTGGTTCCGGCGGGATTTTACGAGAACCGCTTGGAGAAGTGGCACGACAGAAAGCTGCGGAGAAATCCGGGCCTGGCAGAGGCGGAAGAGCCGGAGGCAGAGCAGGAAGAGCCGGAGGCAGAGCAGGAAGAGCCGGAGGCAGAGCAGGAAGAGCCGAAGGTAGAGCAGGAAGAGCCTGTGGCTGCGGTTCAGATTAAGGAACAGGTGCAGCCGGTACAGCCGGCAGTGAAGCCGGTCATTCTTCCGACCTTCGGAAAGGAATTCTATGAAGGATATGGTGCCTTCCTCAAGAAGCATGATGAAGCGGCAAGAAAGAAGATCAATTCCAATAACATAGAGGAGCTTCTGGCGCTGTACAACAGCAATGACATGGATGCAGCCGGAAAGGATTATCTGGCGCATCGTGTGACGGAGCTCGAGAAAATCCATAAGCTGGGAGCGGAGTCTGTGCCCGGCCGGGCACCGCAGGTACAGCCTGCAGAAGACGGCAGTATCGTGCTGCCGACGGTTCAGGTTGCGAAGCAGAACAGTAACAGAGGCTGCTGGTCCGTTTCTCTGGCCACACAGCTGCAGTACAGAGGCGTGGAGCTGGATCAGAAGACCATCCGCGCGTTCCGTCCGGATACAGAGTTCCTCGACGAAAAGGAAGTTGAATACGCAAACAAGGACGCCGCAAATTACATGGAGAACTATGCGGAGCTGGTGCAGGAGGTTCTGCCGGATACCGCAGTCAACAGCTTTTCCTTTGAGATGACGGAGAAGGCAGAGGATGCGGAGAAGTATCTGAGAGCCTGCCTGAATCGAGCGCTGGTGGAGGATCATGCGCCTCTTTCCATCGTATTCAACGGTCATTATCGTACCATTTTCGGCATTCAGAAGGATCCGAACGGAGATGCTAGCAAGGACGTGCTGCTGTTCCATGATCCCTCGGACCCGGATGTTCAGAGTGCAACGGTGCAGGACTTCGTGGATCTCTGTGACAAAAACGTAGGCGCGAGAGGCCAGAATTATCAGACGGATCCGAATTACAAGCCGGCCTACCAGTTCAGTGCGTCATGGCTCCAGGATCTTCATATGAATGAAAAGGGAGAGCTGGGCGGCAAGCTGCAGAGCATGGGCGTTTCCTATGAAAACGGCAGACTGCAGTGCGCGAAGCCGGGGCTCGTGCTCATGAGCGGCGAGAAGATTCAGACCATTTCCGGTGAGCAGCTGGTGCCGGGCAAAGGGGATGTAATCCATACCTTCCTGCCGACCAGGAGCTATGCGCTTCTGAAGGCAGAGCGGGAGAAGGCGCAGCAGGCGGAGGCAGAAAAGCAGGCGGCTGAGAAACAGGCAGCTGAGGCACAGCCGAAGCAGCAGGAAGCGATCGAAGTGCAGAAGGCAGAGCCACAGAAAAAGGCAGTGGAAAAGCCTGCAGTGAAGGCTGAAAAGGCGCAGCAGGCCGAAGACATTAGTACCGACAGCAAGCCGGCAGAAAAGCAGACTGAAGACATCAGCACCGACAGCAAGACAGCAGAAGAGCCGAGCGGAGTGGCCGTGAAGGTTGCTGAAATATACGCTCGGAAGCTGGCAGAAACCGCGGATCGGCTGCAGAAATATATGGATGTAATGGTGGAAACCAATACAGCGTCCCAGTGGAAAAAGAGCTCTGAGAGCTACAAGAATCTGTATAACACGCTGCAGAGTATGAAGGGAGATGAAAAGGGATTTTTTACTGCACTGCGAAAGGAGACACCGCAGAAGGTGCAGGAAATGATGGCTGCATTGGAGACGGCCAGACGCGACTATTTGAAGGACGCTGCGCATCTGATGAAGAAGGATCCGCTGAGAGAGCAAAATCGTGTCGCCGCGGCAGAGGACATGGGTAAATATCTGCCTGATATGCGCTGGAAATGCAATGCAGCGAGCAGCTTGTGCCAAAATTTCGATGTGCCGGCGTACATCGATAAGCTTGTGGAAGCGGAACGCGTTAAGGCAGCAGAGAAAAAGCAGTC
This sequence comes from Clostridiales bacterium, assembly GCA_963591655.1. Lineage (GTDB taxonomy): Bacteria > Bacillota > Clostridia > Lachnospirales > Lachnospiraceae > Oribacterium. Next base: position 10,621 of record CAVATZ010000045.1, on the reverse strand, counting down.
GGTTAAGCTGACCGCCAAGGAGCTGGAGGAAAAGGTAAGGGTAGCGAAGCAGTATGCGGATTTCGATGTGAAGGAAAGCAAGGTGGGAGGCTGGACGTCCCTTGAGCTTGTGCAGGGAAACAAGAAGAGCATCGGTGCAAAAACAGAAAGCAAGAAGAAGTCCTTGTAAATAAGAGACTTTGCGGTGCGAAACCGTTACGATGACATAAAGAAAGGGCATGTGAAAAATCGCTTTTTCACATGCCCTTTCTTTTGATATGTTTGTGCGCCGCGCTTACCCGGTGATCAAGCCAGCTCTACACGGTGGAAGGGGATTTTGTCTGCCTCGAGAAGCTTTTCCTCACGCCGGTGGCAGGTGAACAGCAGCACCTGTCCGGGATACTGGGACTCGATGAAGTGGAGAGCGGCCCGGAGCCGGTCCTCGTCATACATCACGAAGCTGTCGTCCAGCACCAGAGGAAGCTTCTCCGTCTTGTCCGCCTGCAAAAGGCGCGCGGCAGAGAGCCGGAGCGCCAGATAGATCTGGTCCATGGTGCCGCTGGAAACCTGGTCGATGGGCACCAGCTGGTCCTTCAGGTTGAGCGACACATTCAGGTCGTTGTCGATCCAGATGGAGTCATAGGCACCGTTGGTGATGATGCTGATGAGCCCCGCGGCCTCCTCATTGAGGTAATGACCGAAGCTGAGGCGAATCTCGCGGGAAAGCTCCGTGAGGGTCTCCTCCGCGAGCTCCAGCGCATCCAGCTTCTCCGAGATCCGGTCATTTTCCCGGAGGGCCCGCTTCAGCTGCTCCGCCCGGTTTTTGATGTTGCCGAGATGCTGCAGCTTCTCCTCCAGATCCCGCTGCCGGTTCTGCTGCTCCTGCAGCGCCTCGTCACAGCGCTTTTCCTCCTCTGTGAGAGAATTCAGCGCATCACAGAGATCGCTGAGAGCCTTCTGGTTTTCCGTAAGCTCCCGGCTGATGTTCTCAAGCTCCGCAAAACGCGCCCGCAGTGCTGTCATGGCCTCCGCAGAGATGCTGTCGCTGGCCAGCTGCTTCCGGAGAATCTGTGCCAGCGCCTCCCGCTTCTTCTGCTTTTCCGCCGCCTCAGCCCGGCTGTGGGACAGCAGCACGCCGCCCTCAATAAAGAGAAGAACAGAGAGCACCAGGCTCAGCACCACCAGCAGAGAGGCCGGCAGCGGAAAGGCCCGAAGCCCTGCCGCGAGGCCGCTGTTCTGATAGAAGCCTTCAATGCCCAGCATGGCCGCGAAGTTCCGGGAACCGGAGACGGCCGAAAGTACCATGAGCAGAAGGAAAAGGATTCCCCCGGCGAAGGCCGCAAGGGGCAGATACTGCCGGGCATTTTTGCCGCCCTTTTCGTCGTTCTGCACCTCGGTATAGAGCTGCTCCGCCCGTTCCTTCTCCTCTGAAAGTGCAGTGCCCTCCGGGAAGCCCGCCTGCCGCAGCACCGTTTCCTGCTGGGCTGTTTTCTGCAGCAACTCCTCCTTCCGGGTCTGCCGGTCCTTCAGCTCGCCCCGGGCACTGTCCTTCAGCGCCGCAAAGTGATTCAGCTGATTTTCGTACTCCGGCGCCGCGATCTCCCGCTCCAGATTCTTGATCTCGCCCGTCAGAGCCGCATAGCTCCGGGCGGCATCCGGCACCCGCTTCGCGTTGAGCTTCGCCTTCTGGGCGTCCAGATACCGAAGGGCGTCCACCGCGTTCAGACTGGCGTCGCCCGTGGTCTGGATGCTCTCGAGATAGCCCCGGAGCTCCCGCACCATTTCCCGTCCTGTGGCGCACTTCAGCTGCCCGATGGATACGGTGTTAATGTAGGCGGTCTCGGTGATGCCGTTCAGGGCCTGCTGCAGGAACTTCTCCGGCTCCGGCACAGCCCTTTCCGTTTCCTCCTCCAGAATCGTGGGGGCCGCCGGCATTTCCCTGAAATTCCGCCGCAGAATGTAGCGCTTTCCTTCGAAGCGGAAGCGCAGCTCGCCGCCGAAATCCGGTGCCTCCCAGGGGGTATAGCGATCCCGCAGGTCGTTCCGGGCTGCGATACCGGGCTTTCGGTCGATGCCGAAGAGCATGCTGCGGAGGAAGCTGTGGAGGGTGCTCTTGCCGGCCTCGTTGTGACCGTAGATCACGTTGAGCCCCTCGGAGAAGTCCATGGAGAGATCCCGGAATTTGCCGAAGCCGTCAATTTTCAGTGAGATAAATTCCATCAGTGTTCCTCCCGTGAAGTCTTCAGCAGGGCATGGATGCCGTAATAGAGGGCCTGCTTCTCCACCTCGCTCATTTCCGACTCATCCTCCCGGTAGAGGGTGCGGATGTAGTAGCCGATCATATCCGTGGGATGCTCCCGATAGAGGGCGGAGAAGTCGTAGACCGGCTCGGTTTCGTCCAGAATGTCCGTGATGCGGAATTCCTCCCGGAGGCTGTCCAGACTGAACTCCAGGTCCGCGTTGCGCTTGCCCTCGATGCGGATCTGGTAAATGTTTTCCTTCCCCTGGCGCTCCAGCTCCCGGCGGATGCCCTTCAGCAGGGTCTCGTTCTTCGTCTTCTCGCTGACCTCGAAGCAGAGCGGCAGACAGCGGATTTCCGAAATCTCCTCAAAGCTGAGCTTCTGCACTCGATGGGTCAGCGGGCTGATGTCTCCTATGAAAATGCCGTGGGCGCCGGTGTCCAGCACCGTCAGGGGCTCCGGGGAGCCCGCATTGACCACCCGGCCCTCCACCAGCTCCTCCGGCTGATGCAGGTGGCCGAGGGCGGTATAGTCGAAGGGCAGATTCCGCAGTGCCTCCCGGTCGTAGGGAAGGTGGTTCTCGTCACCGCCGTGCCAGAGCAGAATGTGGATGTGATCGTTGTCTGCCGGCTTCAGGCTCTCGAGCTTCGGCTCCCGCCGCTCCCGGCTCCGGTAGGAGAGACCGTATACCTCCGTGTTGATGTCATCGAAGTAAATGCTTTCGAGATCACCGGAAAGAAGCCAGTGCACATTATCGGCCCAGCGGAAGCTGAGGAGCACGGAGCTCTTTTCGATATAGTCATTGTCGCCCGCAATGATCACCACATGGGTGGAGGGAATGGAGCTGAAGAGATAGTTCAGCTCGGTCAGATCCTTGGTCAGGGGCTGTCGGTGGAAGAGGTCACCGGAAATGAAGAGGCAGTCGGCACTGATTTCCCGGGCCTTCTCGATGATCCGCCGGAAGGAATCGCGGATGTCCTGTGCCCGCTGCTTGCCGAAGGCACAGTCGGATTCGGGGATCATGCCCCAATGAATATCGGCTGTATGGATGAATTTCATGATGCTCCTTTAAAGTATATGCGCAGCCCGTATGATAAAAGAGACCATGCAACGCATGGTCTCTATGGCTGCCGCGGCGGCCTTAAATGTCGCAGTTTCCGACGGTTCTCGGGAAGGGCAGGACATCGCGGATGTTCTGCATGCCGGTGATGTACATCACGGCTCTTTCGAAGCCGAGACCGAAGCCGGCGTGACGGGTGGTGCCGTACTTCCGGAGATCCAGATAGAACTTGTAGGCATCCATCTCCATGCCCAGCTCCTCCATGCGGGCCACGAGCTTGTCGTAGTTCTCCTCACGCTGGGAGCCGCCGATGATCTCGCCGATGCCCGGTACCAGACAGTCCACAGCGGCCACGGTCTTGCCGTCCGGGTTCTGCTTCATATAGAAGGCCTTGATCTCCTTCGGATAGTCGGTGACGAAGACAGGACGCTGGAAGAGCTTCTCTGTGAGATAGCGCTCATGCTCGGTCTGCAGATCCACACCCCAGGAAACCTTGTAGTCGAATTCGTCGTTGTGCTCCTCCAGAAGCTTCACTGCCTCGGTATAGGTCACGCGGCCGAAGTCGGAGCTGACGATATGCTGCAGGCGCTCCAGAAGCCCCTTGTCCACGAACTGGTTGAAGAAGGCCATCTCCTCCGGTGCGTTGTCCATCACATACTGGATCACGAACTTCAGCATGTCCTCGGCCAGCTGCATCACGTCCTCAAGATCGGCAAAGGCGATCTCCGGCTCGATCATCCAGAACTCGGCGGCGTGGCGCTGGGTGTTGGAGTTCTCGGCACGGAAGGTGGGACCGAAGGTGTAGATGTTCCGGAAGGCCTGGGCGAAGGTCTCGCCGTTCAGCTGGCCGGAAACGGTCAGGGAGGTCTTCTTGCCGAAGAAGTCCTGGCTGTAGTCTACGCTGCCGTCCGGATTGCGGGGAATGTTGTCGGGATCCAGGGTGCTCACCTGGAACATCTCACCGGCACCTTCGGCATCAGAAGCGGTGATCAGGGGTGTATGGGCATAAACGAAGCCCCGCTCCTGGAAGAACACGTGGATGGCATAGGCGATGAGAGAACGTACCCGGAACACAGCCTGGAAGGTATTGGTGCGGGGGCGAAGGTGGGTCATGGTCCGGAGATACTCCAGCGTATGCCGCTTCTTCTGCAGCGGATAATCCGGTGTGGTGTCTCCCTCGAGGCAGAGCTCTGCGGCCTGCAGCTCGAAGGGCTGCTTGGCCTCCGGTGTGGCCACGATCTGACCCTTGACAATGACGGCGGCGCCCACGCCGAGCTTCGCTGCCTGCTGGAAGTTTGCCATGGTGTCATGGTACACCACCTGCAGCGGTGTGAAGAAGGTGCCGTCGGAAATCACGAGGAAGCCGAAGGACTTCGAGTCACGGTTGCTGCGGACCCAGCCGCCGACGGTGACTTCCTTTCCATAATAAGCCTCCTGGTTTTTGAAAATCTCTCTTAAGGTAGTAACCTGCATATTTTAACCCCCGATGTTAAGTAGATAAGGTCTTTGTCCCACGGATAAAAACAGTGGTATTATACTTGAAAAAAGGGCGCTTTTCAATGAAAAACGGGCTTTGTAAAAAGTGAACAAAAGCTTGCGGAATTTTCGTGATTCCATGGTGAAAAATATCGAGATTTTACATTCTTTTTGTTCACATTTCATTCACAAAGTGCTATACTCTAAATCAGCTAGAAAACTTTACCGAAAGACTAGAGAGGTGACGACGTGATTAAGAAAGAAATGATCGCTATGCTGTTGGCAGGCGGCCAGGGCTCACGCCTTGGTGTTCTCACAAAAAATGTTGCAAAGCCGGCAGTCTCCTTCGGCGGAAAGTACTCCATTATCGACTTCCCGCTGTCCAACTGCATCAATTCAGGCATTGATACGGTTGGTGTACTGACCCAGTACCAGCCCCTCCGACTGAATGCACACATCGGAATCGGCATTCCCTGGGATCTGGACCGCAACAGAGGCGGTGTAACTGTCCTGCAGCCCTATGAGTCCCAGAGCGGTTCAGACTGGTATTCCGGAACAGCGAATGCGATCTATCAGAATATTGAGTATATCGATTCCTATGACCCGGACTATGTGCTGATCCTGTCGGGCGACCATATTTATAAGATGGATTACGAGGTGATGCTGGAGTACCACAAGGCCATGAATGCGGATCTCACCATCGCGTCCATGCCGGTTCCCTGGGAGGAGGCAAGCCGTTTCGGCATTACCGTCACCGACGAGAAGAACCGCATCATCGATTTCCAGGAGAAGCCGAAGGAGCCGAAGAGCAACCTGGCTTCCATGGGTATCTACATTTTCACCTGGAAGGTGCTGAGGGATGCGCTGATCAAGAACAAGGACGTACCGGAGTGCGACTTCGGAAAGCACATCATCCCGTACCTCTTCGAGGGAAAGGCACCGATTTATGCCTATGAGTTCAACGGCTACTGGAAGGATGTAGGAACACTGCAGTCCTACTGGCAGGCCAATATGGAGCTGGTGGCCATCATTCCGGAGTTCAATCTCTATGAGGAGTACTGGAAGATCTATACCAAGACCGATTCCGCCGCACCGCAGTACATTTCCGCGGAGTCCACGGTGGAGCGTTCTCTGATTTCCGAGGGCTGCGAGGTTCACGGAAGCGTACACAATTCTGTTCTCGGCGTGAATGTCACCATTGAGGCCGGTGCCGTGGTGGAAAACTCCATCATCATGGCGGATACGGTGATCGAGGCGGGCACCCATGTGAACAATGCGGTGATCGCAGAGCACGTGAAGGTAGGCAAGAACTGTACCGTGGGCTGCGGCGAGTTTGCACCCTCTGTATATGACCAGCGTGTATACAATGCGGATCTGGCCGTGATCGGCGAGTATTCCGTGATTCCTGATAATGTGAAGATCGGCAGAAACACAGCGATTTCCGGAGCAACGACAGCAGAGGATTATCCTGAAGGATTACTTCCCAGCGGCGGAGCAATCATCAAGGAGGGTGACAGAATATGAGAGCAATCGGTATCATTTTAGCAGGCGGCAACAACAAGCGTATGCGGGAGCTCAGCAACAAGAGAGCCATCTCCGCCATGCCCGTAGGCGGCAGCTTCCGTGCGATCGATTTCGCACTTTCCAATATGTCGAATTCCAAGGTGCAGAAGGTGGCAGTACTGACCCAGTACAATTCCCGCTCTCTGAACCAGCATCTGAATTCCTCCAAGTGGTGGGATTTCGGCCGTAAGCAGGGCGGTCTCTATGTCTACACACCGACTATTACAGCAGAGCACAGCGACTGGTTCCGCGGCACCGCAGATGCCCTCTACCAGAATCTGGTGTTCCTGAAGTCCTCTCATGAGCCCTATGTCATCATCGCTGCCGGCGACGGCGTTTACAAGATGGATTACGGCAAGGTGCTGGAGTACCATATCGAGAAGAAAGCCGATGTGACTGTGGTCTGCAAGGATATGGGCGCTGAGGATGACGTTTCCCGCTTCGGCTGCGTGAAGCAGAACGAGGACGGCAGAATCATCGAGTTTGAGGAGAAGCCGGTTGCAACGGATGCCACCACCATCTCCTGCGGTATCTACATTATCCGGAGAAGACTGCTGATCGAGCTCCTGGAGAAGGCCAATGACGAGGATCGCTACGATTTCGTCAAGGATATCCTGGTGCGTTACAAGAACATCAAGCGGATCTACGGCTACAAGATGGACACCTACTGGAGCAATATCGCTTCCGTGGAGTCCTACTACAAGACCAACATGGATTTCCTGAACCGTGAGGTGCGGGATTACTTCTTTAAGAATGCACCCGGTGTTTATACCAAGCTGGCAGACAATCCGCCGGCAAAGTACAATCCGGACTGCTCCGTGCGGAATTCCATTGTGGCCAGCGGCTGCATCCTGAACGGTACGGTGGAGAACTCCGTGCTCTTCCGGAAGGTGTATGTCGGCAACAACTGTGTCATCAAGAATTCCATCATCCTGAATGATGTTTACATCGGTGACAATACAGTCATCGAGAACTGTGTCGTAGAGAGCCGTGATACCATCCGTGCCAATACCACATATATCGGAAGCCCTGACAATATCAAGATTGTCAACGAGAAGAACGAGAGATATGTGATGTAAGTGCGGAAAGGAGACATATGCAGATTACGGATGTCCGGATCCGAAGGATGGAGAAGGAAGGCAAAATGAAGGCCGTGGTTTCCATCACGCTGGACAATGAGTTTGTGGTCCATGACATCAAGATCATTGAAGGCGAAAAGGGACTGTTCATTGCGATGCCCTCCCGAAGAACGACGGACGGAGAATACAGAGACATAGCACACCCCATCAAATCGAGTACCCGGGAAGCCATCCAGACGCTGGTGCTGGAGAAGTTCCTTGCGGACGAAGTTGAATTAGAGGAAGCTTAAATGTTATCCACTGGGCTCAGCGACAGCTTGGCTGGCGGGGCGCCCAGTGGATGCCTTAGCGGCGAGCGTATAGAAGGCTTTGCGGGAGCAAAGCCTTCTTTGTTTTTACATAGCCTGTTATAGAGCGTATCTATAACGGGCTATTATTTTTTGGGATTAGACGATAAGGGCCGCTTCAACTAGAATATGCACCATCACAGTAAGTCTTACGTGGGAGGCAGAGTACATGGTCGAACTGAAAAACATAGTGAAAAGCTTCGGCGTCGGAAAGGATGGACAGGAGGTACATGCGGTCAAGGATGTGACACTCACCATCAACGATGGTGAGATCTTCGGCATCATCGGCTTCTCCGGTGCGGGCAAGTCCACCTTGGTACGCTGTATCAACCTTCTGGAGCGCCCCAATTCCGGCACCGTCACCATCGACGGCACGGAGCTGACGGCACTGGATGCGAAGGGGCTAAGAGCAGAGCGGAAGAAGATCGGCATGATCTTCCAGCACTTCAACCTGATGCCCTCCCGGACGGTTTTCGATAATGTCGCCTTCCCGCTGGATAAGAGCGGCCTCACAAAAACGGAAATTGCCGAGAAGGTGAAGAAGCTGCTGGCGCTGGTGGAGCTTTCCGACAAGGCGAATGCCTATCCCTCGGAGCTCTCCGGCGGACAGAAGCAGAGAGTTGCCATTGCCCGGGCCCTCGCCAACGATCCGAAGCTGCTGCTTTCCGATGAGGCCACCAGCGCCCTGGATCCCCAGACCACCAATGCCATCCTCAAGCTGCTCCGGAAGCTGAACCGGGAGCTGGGCATCACCATTGTGGTGATCACCCATGAGATGGAGGTCATCAAGCAGATCTGCAGCCGCGTGGCCGTCATGGAGCACGGACATGTGGTGGAGGTGGGAGATACCTTTGATATCTTCGCAAACCCGAAGCACAGTCTGACCCGGGACTTCATCAAAACCACCTCGAACCTCTACCGTATCGAGGACATGCTGTCCGAGCAGCTGCTGGGACTGGATCCCGCGGAGGACGAAGTGCTGGTGCGCTTCTCCTACAATGCGAAGACCCTGACGAAGCCCCTGATCGCGACGGCGTCCAAGCAGTTCGATGTGGAGCTGAACATCCTGCTGGCCAGCATCGACCGGGTGGGAGACGCTACCATCGGCGGCACCGTGGTGAACATCCGGGGTGCGTCAGACAGAATTGACCAGACACTGCAGTTTATGAAGGACAATCAAGTAGGTGTGGAGGTGATCAGAGATGCAAGAACTCATCAGTAAGCTGCTGCCGAACCTGGTCAGCAGATGGCCGGATTTTCTGGAGGCCATCAGAGATACATTGCTCATGGAGGTCTGGGCAGGTGCCATCGCCTTCGTCCTGGGACTGGGCTTCGGCATCATCCTAACGGTCACAAGACCCGGCGGCATCCTGGAGAACAAGGGCGTGTTCAAGACACTGGATCTTCTCACGAACCTCTTCCGCTCCATTCCCTTCATCATCCTGCTGACGGCGCTAATGCCTTTGTCCCGGGCCATCATGGGCACGGCCATCTATGTGCGGGGCGCCATTGTACCGCTGGTTTTCGGCTCGGTACCCTTCTTCACCCGGCAGGTACAGTCCGCACTGGCCCAGACCGATGACGGCCTCATCGAGGCGGCGGAAGCCATGGGGCTCAGCCCCGCCGACATTATCAAAAGAGTTTACCTGAGAGAGAGCATCGGACCGCTGGCGAGAGCCACCACCATCACGGCCATCAGCCTGCTGGGACTCACCGCCATGGCAGGAGCTGTCGGTGCCGGCGGACTGGGCGATTTCGCCATCCGCTACGGACATGACCGGAACATGACCGACATCACCTGGGTCACCGTCATTGTCCTGATCGTCGCCGTGAGTCTGGTGCAGGTTTTGGGCGACAGCATCGCAAAGAAGCATACACATTAAACAGTTACCGTAGATTTAAGTAAAGAGGAGAGAAAATTATGAAAAAGCAGATTCTGACACTGAGCATCGGCGCCGCACTGGCGGCAAATGTACTGAGCGCATGCGGCAGCAGCACCAGCGCTACCACAGCAGCGGCAGAGACCGAGGCAGCCACCACAGCAGCCGGCACCGAAGCCGCAGCAGAGGCAGCCGACGCAGAGGGAGAGGCCAGCGCCTATGATTTCACGAAGGATCCCATTACCGTGAAGCTCGGTGTGGTGGGCTCCATCTACGAGGATCTCTGGCAGCCCGCAGCCGACAAGCTGAAGGAGCAGGGCATTGAACTCGAGATCGTGCAGTTCTCCGATTATGTGACACCGAACAACGCACTGAACAACGGCGAGATCGACCTCGACGCCTTCCAGCATCAGATTTATCTCGATTCCGAGATTGAAAACTACGGCTACAAGATCCAGAACATCGGCAACACCTTCATTATCCCTCTGAATGTATATTCCCAGAAGATTTCCTCTCTGGATGAGCTGAAGGACGGCGACACCATCGCAGTGCCGAACGACCTCACCAATGAGGGAAGAGCCCTGAAGGTTCTGGCCAATGCCGGCGTCATCACCCTGAAGGAGAATGATAACTTCAATCCGACACTGGAGGACATCGAGAGCTACAGCGTGGATGTGACCATCGAGGAGCTGGCAGCTAACACCATTCCCTCCGTGCTGCCGGATGTGACCGCTGCTGTCATCAACGGAAACTATGCGCTGGATTTCGGCCTCAAGACCGAGGAGGCTGTGTATAAGGATTCCGTTCTGGACGAGTCCAAGTACTGGAACCTGATCGCCGCAAGAACCGAGGATCTCTCCGATCCGAAGCTGGTGGCAGCCTATAAGGCAGTTGTGGATGCCTTCCACAGCGATGAGACCCAGAAGGTCTTCGATGAGGACTTCGGCGGCTACTTCGTTGCCGTAGGCTGGGATCAGGATTTACTGGCTGATTACGA
>CAVATZ010000044.1:0-18045 GCA_963591655.1 Clostridiales bacterium | reverse complement strand
CACCGCCATCTGCAAGGCATCATTGGTTTTCAATGCCGCTCCCAGCATGGAACGAAGCAAGGCCAGCATCTCCCGGCGCATCCGCTCGAAGCTTTCGATGCCCACCGGCAGCCGCAATGCAGGGTGCATATCGCTGTCTCCTCCTCTCTCTTTAATTTTCCTCTAGGATTCATCTCGAGCTTGTCGCTCTCGACGAACCTGCTGCGCAGGCATGTCCCCTGCGGGCACATGTCAGTTCGGTACGGGTTCTGCTTGATGCAGAACCCTCCCCTCTCATACACAGGCAGAAGCTGAACACCTTCTGCGCACCGGCGGCGAGGAGGGCCCGGGTGCAGGCCTCCATGGTGGCGCCGGTGGTGAAGATGTCGTCCACAACGCAGATGCGCCGCACATCCGGCGGCAGGGGCTCGCTGCGGAAGGCCTCCTGAAGGTTCCGGCGGCGCTGGCTGGCATTCAGCTCCTTCAACGCCTTCGTGTTCCGGGCCCGGTACAGGGGTTCATAGACTGGGATCCCCAGTCCCTTGGAGATTTCCTCTGCCAGCACCGCTGCCTGGTTGTAGCCGCGCTGCCGGAGACGATCCGGATGCACGGGCACGGGCACCAGCGCATCCACCTGCATGCGGCGGAGGCGCTCACCGCAGCGCTTCACGGCTTCTAAGCCGTAATACTCGAGATACTCCCGGCGGCCCTTGTACTTCACTGCCGCCATAGACCGGGCCGCCTCGTCCGTATAGTTCATGAGGGCAATGCCGTAATCGAAGCTGAAGTGATGCTTCAGGCAGTTCTGACAAAGCTCCCCCTCCTGCTCCCGGATCTCGCGCCCGCAGCATTTGCATACCGGCTCGGTGACGAACTGCAGCTTTCGGGCGCAGTCCGGACAGATCCGCCGTCCCCGGGGTGCCGGGATTCCGTCACAGACCGGACAGCGGCGAGGATACAATGTTGAAAGCAGCACTTCCTTCAAACCGCCGACATTATCCCCTGCCGCAGCAGGGACGTCACTGGATTCCCATGGCACCATCCTTCACCTCCCGTATCCGTTCCTGCAAAGACGAGTAGCGCTTCGCCTCCGAGGCATTGTGCAGCATGTTTTCGAAAACCTGGGGGCTGCCCACCAGACAGACACAGGATCGGGCCCGGGTCACCGCCGTATAGAGCAGGTTCCGATTCATGAGCATCTGGGGCCCCTGGTACATGGGGATGATCACCCCGGGATACTCCGAGCCCTGGGACTTATGAATGGTGATGGCATAGGCCAGCTCCAGATTGTCGCACTCGCTGAACTTGTATTCCACAAAACGATCATCGAACTGCACCGTCAGCGTCTCCGCCGCCCGGTTCAGCTCCGTGATGGTGCCGATGTCTCCGTTGAAGACACCCTCGCCCTTTTCGATGGCCATGCCGAAGCGGCCCCGGATTTCCCAGATGAGGTTGTAATCGTTCCGGATCTGCATCACCTTGTCATGCAGGCGGAACAGGGTGCCGTTGATCTCCCGCTCCGGCTTGTTCTGCGCCGGCGGATTCAGCTTCTCCTGGAGGAAGACATTCAGTCGCTCCACCCCCAGCGCCCCCTTTCGCTGGGGCGTCATCACCTGAATCGAAAAGGCATCCGTATGAAGATACTTCGGCAGCTTCTCCATGAGCAGCACCGTCACCGACTGAAGGATCCGCTCCGGGGTATTGCCGCGGATGAAGAGAAAATCCTTCGAGGGCTTCCCCAGGGCAATTTCCTCCCCCTCGTTGATCTTGTGGGCATTCACCACGATGTCCGACTCCGCCGCCTGCCGGAAAATGTGGGTAAGCTGAATGGTCCGAATCACCTGCGATGCAATGATGTCCCGCAGCACGTTGCCGGCCCCCACGGAGGGCAGCTGGTTGGCATCCCCCACCAGAATGAGCCGCGTGCCCTCCGGCACCGCCTTCAGGAGTGAGTTCATCAGGAAGATATCCACCATACTCATCTCATCGATGATCAGCACGTCGCATTCCAGCGGATTGTTCTCGTCCCGCTCGAAGTGCCCCCGGGTCTTCTCGGAGGCCATCCCGTTTTCATCCTTTTCCGGCCGTCCCTGGTACTCCAGCAGCCGGTGAATGGTCTTCGCCTCGAATTTCGTGGCCTCGGACATACGCTTCGCCGCCCGGCCCGTCGGCGCTGCCAGCAGTATGGTCTTGTTTTCTTCAATAAAGAGTCGGATGATGGTGTTGATGGTAGTGGTTTTTCCCGTTCCCGGGCCGCCCGTGATCACCAGCACACCGGAGCTCAGCGCATAAGACACCGCCTGCCGCTGCAGAAGATCCAGCGAAATCCCCTCCTCATTGGTGATCTCATCGATCTTTGCCTCCAGCCGATCCGCCTCTGCCTCGCTGCATTCCGTGATGCGGTTCAGAGCATTGAGCTTCGCCGCCGCCGTCAGCTCCGTGTAGTAGAGGATCTGCCGGTAGACCTTCTCCTGCTTCACCACCAGCTTTCCCGCCATCTGCAGCTCCATCAGATAATGTCGGAGGTCCGGCAAATCCAGTCCCAGCAGGCTATTCACGGCCTGCCCCAGCTCTGCGAGCGGCAGATAGCAATGCCCCTGGGCCTCGGCCTGCAGCAATGCATACTGTATACCGGATTCAATGCGAAAATCCGAGTCCGCGCCGATGCCGGCTCGCCGGGCGATCTCGTCACACTTCTGGAAGCCGATGCCGTCAATGTCTTCGGCCATGCGATAGGGATTCTGCCGCACCATATCGTAGAGCTCATTGCCGTACTGCTGGAAGATCCGTCCCGCCAGCTTTACGGAAATGCCGTACTGCTGCAGGAACATCACCGCCTCCTGCATGTTTCGCTTGGCGCTGACCGAGGCGGAAATCTCGATGGCCTTCTTTTCGGAAATGCCCTTGACCTCCGCCAGCCGCTCCGGCTCCTCCTCAATGATCCGCATGGTGTCTGCACCGAAGCGCTTCAGAATCCGGGAAGCCAAAGCAGCCCCGATGCCCTTAATGGCACCGGAGCCCAGATATCTTTCCACCGCCTCCTCGGTCTGCGGCGCCACCACCTGATAGCTTTCGATGACGAACTGGGTGCCGTAGATCTGGTGGGTGCTTTCATGCCCCTGGGCCCGGATATTTTCTCCGGCCTCCAGTCCCGGCACAGTCCCCACCAGGGTATACTCCTTCCCGTCCATGATGCCGGAAAGCACCGCATAGTCGGTTTTGTCGCTGCGGAAGATGATATGATCGATATAGCCCTCAAACTGCTCCACGAATTACGACTCCTCGTCTTCGCCGCCGGCAAAGTCAATGAAGCGTCCCGTACCGATGGCCACCGCCGTCAGCGGATCTTCCGCCAGCACCACGTTAATGCCGGTCTTCTCCTGCAGCAGCTTGTCCAGACCATAGAGCAGTGAGCCGCCGCCGGTCATGACGATGCCGCGCTCGTAGATGTCTGCCGCCAGCTCCGGCGGGGTCTTCTCCAGCACATTGTGTACTGCATTCACGATCATGGACGCCGGCTCCAGCAGCGCCTCCATGATCTCATCGGAGCTCACCACCACGGTCTTCGGCAGCGCCGTCACCAGATTCCGGCCCCGAACCTCCATGGTCACGTTCTCCGGCCGCTTGCTGACACAGCCGATATTGATCTTAATGTCTTCGGCGGTACGCTCCCCGATCAGCAGGTTATGCTTTTTCCGCATGTAACGAAGGATGGACTCATCGAAATCGTCTCCCGCAATCTTCACAGACTCGGAAACCACCGGTCCGTCCAATGCGATCACAGCAATGTCGGAGGTGCCGCCGCCGATGTCGATGATCATGTTTCCCTGGGGCTTTCCGATGTCAATGCCGGCACCGATGGCCGCTGCCACCGGCTCTTCAATGATGATGACTTCCCGGGCACCGGCATGGTAGGCTGCATCCTCCACGGCCTTCTTCTCCACCTCTGTGGCGCCGGAGGGAATGCAGATGGACATCCGGGGCTTCCGCAGCGTCCGCTTGCCCACGGCCTTATTGATGAAGTACTTCAGCATTTTCTCCGTCAGGGTATAGTCAGAAATCACGCCCTGCCGCAGGGGCCGCACCGCCGTGATGTTCTCCGGGGTTCTCCCCAGCATCAGCCGCGCGTCCTCTCCGTAGGCCAGAATCCGGTTGCTTTCCCGGTTCACCGCCACCACCGACGGCTCCTTCAGCACCACGCCTCTTCCTTTTATATATATCAATATGCTGGATGTCCCCAGATCGATGCCAATATCATTTGAAATGAGTGAAAACATGTATTCCTCCGCTTCCTGAACTGTAACTTCATATAAGTATAACGAAACTCCGCCGCTTTTTAAAGGGGACAAGACCGCAAATCTTTCCTGCGTTTTTCGTAAGAAATTCCGGATAAGTTTAGAATCCTTTTAGAAACGGGACATACTTAGGACACAATCCTTCGGTATAGTAATGACAGTTACAGAGATGTAACAAAAAAAGCTTTTCATACTCATACTTCGGAGCTCCCCAAGAGCTCCGAAGCCCCCTTCCTTAGGTGAACAGAGTCTGTTTTTCCCCCTTTCCCAAGACTCTTCCCAATAGATAGTAAAGTCCCTCAGCTGGTGCTGAGGGATTTTTGTGTTATAATGAACAGAAAAACTCAAAGGAGATCCCACTATGTTCGTTTCTGAAGAAATGCACCGTCTCGGCAGCTGCCGTTCCGCCATCCGTGAGCTTTTCGAATACGGCAAGCAGCGGGCTGCTGTGGTCGGTCCCGAAAATGTTTATGACTTTTCTCTCGGCAATCCCTCGGTTCCTGCACCGGCAGTGGTAAACGATACCCTGCAGATGCTGCTGCAGGAATTCCCCTCCACCGCACTTCACGGCTATACCTCCGCCCAGGGAGACCAGAAGACCCGTCAGTCCATCGTGGATTATCTGAACCAGACCTACGGCACAGCTTTCCGGGCCGACAACATTTACATGACCTGCGGTGCCGCGGCCTCCCTCACCATCACCCTGCGGGCCCTGACGGCCTCTCCGGAGGATGAATTTCTGGTGCTGGCGCCCTTCTTCCCGGAGTATACGGTATTCATCCGGAATGCCGGTGCCAAGCCGGTTATCGTGCCTGCGGATCTGCCGGATTTCCAGATCAATTTCGAAGCCCTGGCGGAGCGCCTGAGCGCCCATAGCAAGGCCATCATCGTGAATTCTCCCAACAATCCCTCCGGCGCCGTTTACAGTGAGGCCACCCTGCAGAAGCTGGCCGCTCTGCTGACGGAAAAGGCTGCGGAATACGGCCATCCCATCTATCTCATCACCGATGAGCCCTACCGGGAAATCGTCTACGGCGACAGCCTGCCACCCTATGTGACGAAGTACTATCAGGATACCGTTGTCTGCTACTCCTTCAGTAAGTCCCTCTCCCTGCCGGGCGAGCGTATCGGCTACATTCTGGTGCCGGATGAAGCGACGGACAGTGAAAATGTTTACTACGCCGTCTGCGGTGCCGGCCGCTCCCTGGGCTATGTCTGCGCCCCCAGCCTCATGCAGAAGATGATTCCCTACTGCATCGGGCAGACCGGTGACATCGATGCCTATCGCAGAAACCGGGATCTCCTCTACGGCGAGCTCACCCGCATCGGCTTCGACTGTGTGAAGCCGGAGGGTGCCTTCTACCTCTTCATGAAGTCTCCCATTGAGGATGCGGATGCCTTTTGTGAGCGCGCCAAGCAGGAGGACCTTCTCATCGTCTCCGCCACCGGCTTCGGCTGCCCCGGCTATGTCCGCCTCTCCTACTGCGTGGACCACGACATGATCGTCCGCTCCATCCCCGCTTTCGAAAGATTGTATGCAGCATATCAAAAGCAGTCTTAAGCGCCGGCACTGCAGCGCATGCAAAACGGCCCCGACGGGCAATCCCGCCGGGGCCGTTTTGTTGTATTTTCCTGTTATTCCACCATCTCTGATGTCTCTGCAGGCTTCTTCCTCCGCCGCAGCAGTGCTGCCCGCTTCAGGGCCTCGCCCTGCCGGTCCTCTGCCCGGAAGCTCGGGTTGTTGCGGATCATGGCCTTGGACCACCAGCTCATGCGGCCGTGGCCCGGCGAACCGCCGTCCTCCAGATAGGCCAGACGCTCCTCCAGACGTTCCTGCTCCTCCCGCAACTTTTCCTGCTTCTCCTTCGAGAAGCGGCTGAGGGTAGCCTTCGCAGTAGAAGCCGAATTCTCCGCAATGGCCTTCATGGTCACCACGGGGCCCTCGGTGACGGCCTTGGCCTTCTCCACGGTGGCCGCAGCAGCAGCCCGGGTCGCCTGCACCGTGCCCTCCGCCACCAGCTTGGCGGCGGCAGCATTGCCCTCGGTTTTCCGTACCTCCTTCAGGTACTCGACGCCGGCATCCATATCCAGCTTCGCTTCATTGAGCCGCTCCCGCGCCTCCTGAATGGAAATCCGGAGATGCTCGATCTCCTCGGAGTTCTCCGCCAGCTTCTGCAGCCGGCGCTTCAGATCCAGGGCGCCCAGAATGGAAAGCACCACATCCTCCGCAAAGAGGGTGTAAAGCATGGTGTTGATCACCACAAAGCGGAGATAGGACCAGTTCTGCGAAATTGCCTCCACATGAGGATGCAGCACCCGGACGATGAATACCGCCAGAATGCCCCAGAACACCGATGCCGGCAGACAGATGTAGCCGTGAAGGTTCAGCGGCTGGTCGGAGTAGTCCCACCACTTCATCTTAAAAATATGATACATAACAAAGCCGGTGGTCAGCTCCAGCAGGGAGCCGCCCACCAGGCCGATCAGAAACACCAGCAGCAGCTTTTCCCGAAAGGGCCAGGCCAGCAGCACCAGAAGCGTGGCACCGGTGCCGTAGATCGGGAGCCAGGGCCCGTGACAGAAGCCCCGGTTCAGAAGTCTTCCGGTTTTCAGACTGGTATACACGGACTCGAAGAGCCAGCCCAGCATGCAATAGCTCATGAAAAATATGGTCCACTGCAGGAAGCTGTAGCCCTCCACGGTCCGCATGGATAACTCAGGCAAAGATCGGTGCCAGCGCAGCTGCCAGGGCTTCCTTCTCTGCCTCGGCCTCTGCCAGATCCTTTCCTAAGGTAGTGTAGTAAGCCTTGATCTTCGGCTCTGTGCCGGAAGGACGCACCACAACGGTTGCTCCGTCCTCCAGATCATAGATCAGCACATTGGCCTTCGGAAGTCCGGTCTCCTCCGGCTTCGTGTAATCGGTGGCCTTCACGATCTTGTGACCGGCAAACTCCTTCGGCGGATTCTGACGGAGAGACTCCATGATGCCCGCCATCTTGTCCATGCCGGAAAGTCCCGGGAACTCGAAGGAATCCACCTTGTTCAGGTATCTGCCGTACTCTTGATAAATCTGCTCCAGTCTCTCCTTGATGGAGGAGCCGACGGAACGATAGTAGGCTGCCATCTCACAGATCAGCATGGAGCCGATAACCGCATCCTTGTCCCGTACATAGGGGCCTGCCAGGTAGCCGTAGCTCTCCTCAAAGCCGAAGATGAAGCGCTCCACCTCGCCGTCTGCCTCCAGCTGTGCGATCTGGTCGCCGATCCACTTAAAGCCTGTCAGAGTATGACGCAGCTCCACGCCGTAGTGCTCTGCCACCTTGTCTGCCAGCGGTGTGGAAACGATAGACTTCACAGCCACCGGCTTCTTCGGCATGGTGCCCTTCTCAATGCGGCCTGCTGCGATATAGTCCAGCAGAAGCACGCCCATCTCATTGCCGGATACCAGCTCGTAGGAGCCGTCCGGACACTTCATGGCAATGCCGACACGGTCTGCATCCGGGTCGGTGGCCAGCATCAGATCCGCGCCGACCTCCTTGGCCAGGGCCAGTCCCTTCTCCAGCGCAGCGTAAATCTCCGGGTTCGGGTAGGAGCAGGTAGTGAAGTAGCCATTGGGGTACTCCTGCTCCGGCACGATGGTAATGTCGGTGATGCCCATGTCCTTCAGCACCCGGGTAACCGGTACCAGTCCGGTGCCGTTGAGCGGTGAATACACAAGCTTCAGTCCTGCAGTCTTGCAGAGCCCCGGGCGTACCTGATAGGACTCAATGGCTGCGTACAGCGCTTCCTTGCAGTCGTCCTCCACAAACTTGATGAGGCCCTTCTCCACGCCCTCGGCAAAGCTCATGTACTTTGCACCGGTCAGCACGTCTGTCTTCTGAATGGAATCGTAAACCACAGCCGCCGCATCGTCTGTCATCTGGCAGCCGTCCGGGCCGTAGGCCTTGTAGCCGTTGTACTTTGCCGGATTGTGGGAAGCCGTCACCATGATGCCCGCATTGCAGTGATAGTAACGGGTCGCGAAGGACAGCGCCGGTACCGGCATGAGCTCGTCATAGATGCGTACGTGAATGCCGTTGGCCGCCAGAACACCGGCTGCCTCTCTGGCGAAATTCCATCCCTTCAGTCTGGAATCATAGCTGATGGCCACGGTCTGGGTGCCGCCCTGGGTCTTCACCCAGTCTGCCACGCCCTGGGTTGCCTGCCGTACCACCCAGATGTTCATCCGGTTGGTGCCGGCGCCCAGTGTGCCTCTGAGTCCTGCGGTACCGAACTGCAGTGCCACCGCAAAGCGCTCCTTGATGGCGGCATCGTCGCCCTGAATCTCTCTCAGCTCCTTGTTCAGATCAAAATCAATCAGATCTGCCTGCAGCCAACGCTCATATTCGTCCTGATACATAGATGATTCCTTCCTTTCGCCCGAAGGGCTCTTTTTTGTTATTTAGCACCATAATGCCAAAAAATATTTCTCATTTAACTATACTAAATTCACAATAGAGCGTCAAGGCGGCCGAGCAGATCGGTACGCTCATTTCGCGTCGGATCCGCCAGCACCTCCTGCAGAAGCGCCTGCAGAATGCGCCCGATTTCCGGTCCCTTCGGCACCCCGGCTGCCATGAGATCCTGTCCGTTCACCGCCAGCATGCCTATGGCAATGCAGTCGCCCCGCCGCAGAATTTTCCGGCCCGCTTTTTCCAGCGCCGCCAGATTTTCCCGGGTCGCCGAGCTGCCCGCCGCTGCCGCATCTGCCGCGCCAAAGACCTTGTTCTCTGCGGCAAGCGCCTGCCGAAGCGTCAGCACATCAAACCAAATTTCGGTGCCGTAGGCTGCCATCTGCCGCCGGATCTCCGTCTCATTTTCCGGCAATGCGTCCCGGAAAAGCTGACCGAAGGACAGCGCATAGTGAATGGTGTCGTTGTCCATCTTCAGCTCCCGCAGGATCCGCTTCGTATCCGCCGGCAGCTCCCGCAGCAGCATGCCCCAGCGCAGTCCCTTCTTCGCCGGGACATCCCCCGTCAGTCTCGGCAGTGCCGAAAGCTTCGAAAAATCCACCGCCACAAAGGGGGCCAACCCCGTGTCAAACACCAGCTGCAGCCGATCCGGATGCTTCGACAGCAGAAGCTTCGTGAGCTCCGCCGCAATCCGCTCCTTGGAAACCTTCTGCAGATTGGGTGCCAGCGTCGAAATGGCCGCCATGGTCTTCGCTTCGATGCCGAAGTCCAGCTGGGCAGAAAAGCGGATGGCCCGCAGCATACGAAGTGCATCCTCCTGAAAGCGGTGTTCGGGATTTCCCACAGCCCGAATCTGCTTCGCCGCCAGATCCCCCATGCCGCCGAAGTCATCCACGATGCCCGCCCGCTCATTGTAGGCCATGGCATTGATGGTGAAGTCCCGGCGGGCCAGATCCTCATGGAGGGACGGCGTGAAGATCACCTCCTTGGGATGGCGGCCGTCCAGGTACTCGCCGTCGATCCGGTAGGTAGTGACCTCGTAGCCCGTGAGCTGCTGATCCTCCTCCCGCATCAGGACAGTCACCGTGCCGTGCTGAATGCCGGTGTCAATGGTCCGGCGGAACAGAGCCTTCACCTCCTGGGGCCGGGCGGAGGTGGTGATGTCCCAGTCTCCCGGCTGCCGGTCCAGCAGGGTATCCCGGACACAGCCGCCCACAGCATAGGCCTCGAAGCCGGCCTTTTCCAGGGTCCGCAGAATCCGTGACACCGATTTCGGGAGAGTTATGGACATTGTATTCTGTGTTTCTGTCAAAATATTTCTCCTGTGTTGATACGAAAAGGGGGCCCGGCAGCCTGGCTGTCGCGCCCCCTTAAGCAAATTTTCTGCAGCTGTCTTTTTAATAAGCTCTGCCCCAGTACAGCATCTTCTGGGCCGGCTTGCCGCAGACCACGCACTTGTCGCTGATGCTCTCCTGCTTGAAGGGAATGCAGCGGGAAGTGATGCCGCTCATCTCCTTCAGCTTGTCCTCACACTCACGGCAGCCGCACCACATGGCCTTTACGAAGCCGCGGCGGGTATTCACGATATCCACCAGCTCATCCATGTTGGTGGCGCTGCTGGTGTGCTCCTCCAGGAACTTCTGGGCCTTTTCGAACATATCCTTCTGGATGGTCTCCAGCACCTCAGCGGTCTTCTCATTCAGCGCCTCGAAGGGCACCTGAATCTTTTCCCGGGTATCCCGGCGTACCAGTACGGCATGACCGTTTTCGATATCCTTCGGGCCGACCTCGATACGAAGCGGAATGCCGCGTACCTCGCAGTCAGCAAACTTGAAGCCCGGGGACTTGTCTGTGTCGTCCACCTTTACCCGGAAGCCGGCTGCAATCAGCTGATCCTTCAGGGCATAGGCCTTGTCCAGCACGCCTTCCTTGCGCTGCTGGATGGGTACGATGCAGATCTGTGTCGGCGCAATGCGCGGCGGCAGCTTCAGACCGGAATCATCGCCGTGTACCATGATCAGCGCACCGATCATACGGGTGGTATAGCCCCAGGAGGTCTCATAAACCGGCTTCAGCTGGTTGTCCTTGTCCAGGAACTGTACGTTGAAGGCCTTGGCGAAGTCGGAACCGAAGTTGTGGGAGGTACCGCACTGCAGGGCCTGTCCGTCGTGCATAAGGGCCTCAATGGTGTAGGTAGCCACCGCACCGGCGAACTTCTCCTTCTCGGTCTTCTGTCCGCGCACCACCGGAATGGCCAGATACTGCTCTGTGAAATCTGCATAGATGTTCAGCATCTGGATGGTTCTCTCCTCAGCCTCCTCTGCAGTCGCATGCACGGTATGTCCCTCCTGCCACAGGAACTCTCTGGTCCGGAGGAAGGGACGGGTGGTCTTCTCCCAGCGCACCACGGAGCACCACTGGTTCAGCACCTGGGGAAGGTCACGATAGGACTTCACCACTCTGGAATAGTAGTCGCAGAACAGGGTCTCGGAGGTCGGACGCACACACATCTTCTCCTCCAGCTTCTTCTGTCCGCCTTCGGTGACCCAGGCTACCTCCGGTGCGAAGCCCTCGACATGATCCTTCTCCTTCTGCAGCAGGGACTCCGGGATCAGCAGAGGCATGGATACATTCTGTACCCCGGTCTCCTTGAACATCCGGTCCAGCACACTCATGTAATTCTCCCACAGGGCATAGCCCGCCGGACGAATCACCATAAATCCCTTCACAGAGCTGTAATCACAAAGCTCCGCCTTCTTCACCACATCTGTGTACCACTGTGCAAAATCCTCCTCCATAGGAGTGATCTGCTCCACAAGCTTTTTGTCTGCCATAAGTCAGCCTTTCTTCTGCATAATTAAATCCCCGGCAGCGTCCGCAATTCCATTATGCCTTGCCGGAGATCGGTTTCGTTTTGTCATTATACGCGGATTCACCGGAACCCACAAGCCTATTCTTTTCCGTAAACACGCCGAACGTAATCCATCCGCGCCGTCATATTCGTGAGCAGCGCATCCGCAAGCGTCAGCAACGCCATGCATTCCACCACCACAGCTGCCCGTTCCGCCACCGTGGGGTCATGCCGTCCCTGAATCTCGATGGTCAGGTTCTCGCCCTTTTCGTTGGCGGTCTCCTGGGGCTGCGCGATGGACGGTGTGGGCTTGAAATACGCTCGCAGCAAAAGCTCGCCGCCGTCGCTCATCCCGCCGAGAATGCCGCCCGCGTGGTTGCTCTTCTTGGAAAATATCTTCGTGCCGTCCGGAAGCAGCTCCGCCTGAAAGCCGTCATTGTCCTCAGAGCCGTGCATCCGGGAAACGGCACAGCCGTCGCCGATTTCCACCGCCTTCACCGCACCGATGGACATAATCCCCTGTGCCAGCTTCGCATCCAGCTTATCAAACACCGGCTCGCCGAGTCCGGCCGGCAGTCCCTGCACCCGGCACTCCACCACGCCGCCGGTGGAATCCTTCTGCTCCCGGAGCCGCAGCACCTCTTCGTCTGCCCGGGCCTGCCCTTCGGCTGTCCGGGTGTCAATGCCCGCCAGCTCGATGCATCGGGCTTCAGCCCGAATGCCCAGCGAGGCCAGCAGCTTCGCTGCCACAGCGCCTGCCGCCACCCGGGAGAGGGTCTCTCTTCCGGAGGAACGACCGCCACCGCGGTAATCCCGCAGGCCGTACTTCTCATAGAAGCCGAAATCCGCATGTCCCGGTCGGAAAACCTCCGCGATCTGGGAATAGTCCTTCGAGTGCTGGTCACCGTTTCGCACCAGCATGGCGATGGGCGTTCCCGTTGTCTGCCCCTCAAAGACACCGGACAGGATTTCCACCCTGTCCGCTTCCTTCCGCTGTGTGGTTTTCAGATTCTGTCCCGGCTTCCGCCGGTCCATATAGGGCTGAATGTCCGCCTCGGAGAGGGGAAGCCCCGCCGGGCAGCCATCGATGATGACACCCAGACCGGCTCCGTGGGACTCTCCGAAGGTGGTGATTCTGAAGCTGTTTCCAAATGTATTTCCTGCCATGCCTCTTCCTTGATTATCCTGACTTCGTTTCTCTTACTTCGACAGCTTCACCATGCAGATACAGTTCGGCTCATCGACCTCCAGCTCCCGGGCATTCATCACCAGAAGTCCCTTCTCATAATCCACAGAGAAGAAGGTCAGTGAACCGGACTCATGGTTGGCCACCGCGATGTGCTTCTCATCCGGGAAGATGCAGAAGTCCTTCGGATACTCACCGCCGATGGGCAGAGAGCCCTTCATGGTGAGAAGGCCGGTTTCTGTATCCCGGTCATAAATGGTAACGGTATCGGCGCCGGCATTGGACACAAAGAGATGCTTCGCCTCCGGATCCGGTGAAAAACGCATCTGACATGCCGCAATCAAAGGGTTGGTATCGGCATCATTGTGCGTACTGATGGTCTGCAACTTCTCCAGAGAGATGTCGTTCTTCTTCTCTCCCTCCCGGAAGGAGTAAACCTCCACCACATTCTTCAGCTGGTACATGAGGTACAGAAACTTTCTGTCCGGTGAGAAGCGGAAATGCCGGGGTGCCGACTCCAGCTCGCAGCGGATGGTGTCGATCTGCCGCATCTTTCCGTCGGCCTTGTCGAAGCGGAATACCTTCACCTGGTCAATCCCCAGATCTGCCACCAGAATGTACTTCTGGTCGTCCGTCATCCGGGAGCAGGTCACATGGGGACGGAAGGTACGCTCTGCCACAGAGCCGATGCCCTTGTCATAAACGCCGTCCACAATGGGGCCCACGGAGCCGTCCTTTTCCAGCTTCAGCAGGGTCGCCTTGCCGTCATGATAGCCGGATACCATCAGATACTCATCGTACTGGTCCACGGCCAGATGGCAGCCTCGCATACCGCGGATATTCCGGGTATTCAGCTTGCTCAGCGCGCCGTTATCCAGAATACGGAAGGCCACAACGCCCTCATCCGCAATGGAATACAGCGTCTTCTGGTCTCTCGATGCCACCAGATAGGAGGCATTGTTCACCTCCACCTCGGTCCGCTTGGTCAGCGTTCCCTTCTCTACATCCACATCACAGATCGTAATTCCCTTTGCCGAACCGGTATATGAATAGGAGCCGACATACGCAACATATTTGTTCTTCATACTGCCCTCCATGTAAACTTTAATACCCCGTATTTTAACACAGGCCGCCGGGATTTAAAAGCGCTCAGCTTGCCTTTACCGTCTTCCAGCGGTCGTTATACTTGGCATCCCCGGACTCTCCCAGGTAGTTGTAAACCTCACCCTTTTCCAGCACCTCGTCCATATCGGGGAATACCGCCTTGTTTTCCTTGTATTCCGCATCCAGGAGCTCGTAGGCCCCCTTATTCGGCGTGGAATAGGTAATGTACTCGAAGTTCAGCTTGGCAATGTCCGGCCGGCAGAGAAAATCGATCCACTTCGCCGCATTGTCCTTGTGCTTCGCATTCTTCGGAATCACCCAGCCGTCCACCCAGAGATTGGTGCCCTCCTCCGGAATCACATACTCGAGATCCATCTCATCCCCGACCTCATCCTGGATATACAGGATTTCGCCGGAGTAGATGACACCGACG
The DNA here is from genome assembly GCA_963591655.1 of Clostridiales bacterium. Taxonomy (GTDB): domain Bacteria; phylum Bacillota; class Clostridia; order Lachnospirales; family Lachnospiraceae; genus Oribacterium. The sequence goes on along the minus strand of CAVATZ010000044.1, from coordinate 3,746 downwards.
GCAGCCTCACCGCCGATCATCTTGTCCCGGACCTGGTCCACCACATAGGCCTGCACCAGGGGCTTCTGGGCAATGAGCTCGTCCCGCGCCTGATCCAGCTCGGCGTCATTCTCCGTGTTCATGGAATAACCGTCCTTCTTCAGGGCCACCATGAAGGCATCCCGGACAGAATCCTGCATGAGAATCTCGTTCTTAAGCTGCGGATTCCAGAGATCCGCCCACTTCGTGGGGTAGGCGACACCCAGCTCGTCCAGCATTTCCTTGTTGTAGATAATGCCGACGGTGCCCCAGGTATAGGGCACCACATACTTATTCTCCGGATCGAACTTCCGGCACATGGCCTCATATTCCTCGCCGATTTCCGAAATGTTGGGGATCTTCGAATAATCCAGCTCCTCCAGAAGCCCGTTCTGGATCATCTTCTCCACCATGTAATCCGAGGGGCAGACCGCATCGTAGACCACGCCGCCGGCCTCGATGACCGGATACATTTCCTCGTTGGTCTCGAACATATCATAGACCACCTTGATGCCCGTTTCCTCTTCAAACATGTCGATGACATCCGGATCGATGTACTCGCCCCAGTTGTAGACATTGACAACATTATCCCCGGAAACCGTCCCGGCATCCTCTGTCTCCGCCTGCTGCCCGCAGCCGCTGAGGAGAAGAAGCCCCAGGGCTCCGCAGCCAAGCAGCGCACACTTTTTGAATCTCATTTCTGCGGCCCTCTCTTTCTCTCCATCTGCTCCAGAATCCCCGGCACATAGTTGGAGATCAGCAGCACCACGAAGACGACGGCGAAGATCACCGTGGACAGGGCGTACATGCTGGGGTTGATGCCCCGGCGCACCTCGGAATACACCAGCGTGGAAATGGTGTTGATGCCGGCGCCCCGCGTGAAGTGGGTGACAATGAAGTCATCGAGACTCATGGTGAAGGCCAGCAGGAAGCCGGACAGCACGCCCGGCATGATATCCGGCAGCAGCACCTTCCAGAAGGCGTAGAGCGGCGTGGCCCCCAGATCCTGGGCCGCCTCAAAGTTCACCTGAGAGGCCTGCCGGAGCTTCGGCATCACCGACAGGATCACATAGGGTATGTTGAAGGTAATGTGGGCGATCAGTACGGTCTGAAAGCCCAGGCTGATCTTGAATGCAATGAAGCAGAGCATCAGGGAGATGCCTGTTACGATGTCTGCATTCAGCATAGGCACATTGGTGATGCCCAGAATGATGTTCCGGGTCACCGGCTTCATGCTGCGGATGGCAATGGCCGCCATGGTGCCGAGAATCGTGGCCAGCAGCGCCGACAGAAAGGCGATGACCAGCGTATTCTGCAGCGCCACCAGGATATCCTCATTGGACAGCATATCCGCATACCAGCTGAGGGTAAAGCCGCCCCAGTGCGCCCGGGACTTCGAGCTGTTGAAGCTCATAACGATCAGCACCAGGATGGGCGCATAGAGGAAGAGCATAATGATGGCAAGATAAAAATCCTGCAGAAAGCCGAGCAATGGATTTTTCTTCATCAGAACATGGCCTCCTCTCCTGCATCATAACGGGACAGCACCGCCATGGAGACAATGATGAACAGCATCAGCACCATGGAAAGCCCCGAGCCGAGATTCCAGTTGGAATTCAACATGAACTCCTGCTCGATGACATTACCGATCAGGAAAATCTTGCCGCCGCCCAGCATGTTGGAAATGGCAAAGGTGGTCAGTGTCGGCACGAAAACCATGGTTACGCCGGACACGATGCCCGGTACGGACAGCGGCAGAATCACCTTCAGAATGGTCTGCCCGAAGCTCGCACCCAAGTCATAGGCCGCGTTGATGGTGTTGTCATCGATCTTCACCAGGGTATTGTAAATCGGCAGGATCATAAAGGGCAGGAAGTCATAGACCATGCCCAGCACAATGGCTGCCGGTGTGTTGATCAGGTTCTGCTGCGGCAGATGCAGCATCGTCAGGATGCCGTTGATGACACCCTTCCGCTCCAGCAGAGTCTGCCAGGCCAGAATCCGAAGCAGGGAGTTCATCCACATGGGCAGGATGAACACGAAGGCCACAAATGAGCCCTTGCCCACCTTCCGGTTCCGCAGCACCAGCGCCAGCGGAAAAGCCAGCAGGAAGCAGAGCAGTGTGCTCAGGGCAGAAAGTCCCAGGGCCAGATACAGGGGGCGGTAGTTCTCCCAGACAAGGATCTCCGCCACATTGTCCAGTGTGAAGGCACCGCTTTTGTCCGTCATGCCGTAGTAGACCACCAGCAGCAGCGGAATCAGAATGAAGCCCGTCATCCATACGAGATAGGGCAGTGCCAGGTAACGCGATCCCTTACTCTTCAACGCCGATGGCCTCCTCGTCCTCAGAAGCCGGCTTATTCATGATCTGAATGTTGGAGGGCTTCACATACAAAGAAACTTCCGTACCGACGGGATGCATCTCCGTGGAATGCACCAGCCACTCGAAGCCGTCCGGTGTGGTACACTCCATCTCGTACATCTCTCCCTTGAAGATGATATGGGTCATGGTGCCCTTCAGGATACCGCGGGGATCCTCCGGGGACAGCAGCTCCACGTCCTCGGGACGGATCACCACATCCACCGGCTTGTTCCGGCCGAAACCGCTGTCCACACAGGCGAAGCGGGCGCCGAAGATCTCCACCATTCTGTCCTCCAGCATGACGCCCGGGACAATGTTGGAATCGCCGATAAAGTCCGCCACAAAGGCATTTTCCGGCTCGTTGTAGATCTGCTCCGGTGTGCCGGCCTGCTGAATATAGCCCTGATTCATCACGACCACATAGTCCGACATGGTGAGGGCCTCCTCCTGGTCGTGGGTGACGTAAATGAAGGTGATGCCCAGCTCGTTCTTGAGCCGGATCAGCTCGTACTGCATCTCCTGACGGAGCTTCAGATCCAGTGCACCCAGTGGCTCGTCCAGAAGCAGAAGCCGGGGCTCGTTCACGATGGCCCGGGCAATGGCGATTCGCTGCTGCTGTCCGCCGGACAGAGAATTGATGGAGCGCTTCTCAAAGCCCTCCAGATTCACCAGCTTCAGCGCATACTGAATCTTGTCCCGGATATAGCTCTCGGACTTCTTTTTGATACGCAAACCGAAGGCAATGTTGTCCGCGATACTCATATGAGGAAACAGTGCATACTTCTGGAATACTGTATTCAATTGTCGTTTATTGGGTGGTAGATTTGTGATATCCGTGCCTTCGAACAAAACCTGCCCGCTGTCCGGCCTTTCAAAGCCTCCGATGATCCTGAGCGTGGTGGTTTTTCCACAGCCCGATGGACCAAGCAGCGTCACAAAGCTGTTCTCCCGGATAGAAAGATTGAGATCGTCCAGAATGACGTCTCCGTCAAAGGATTTCGTAATGCCCTTCAAATCAATCAGCGCTTTTTCCAACTCATAAACACCTCTCAGGGTCAGCAGCTCGGGGAGGGAATCGTAATGTCGCTCTCGTCCCGGCATGACCTTCCTTCATTCAGATTCTGCCGTTCTGCGGCATCTATGGTATTTTATCAAATCACCCTGTAAATGCAAGAAGTCCGGGGTAAATTTTTCGTAACTGTTTAGCATCGCAGAGGGGTCCGGGAATTGCTTTTTTTCCCCATCTGTGATAAACACTGAACTATATAAAAATGTAACTGTTTAGCATCACATCGCTGCATCGCAGAGCGATGCGCGATGTGGCGGTTCAGAGGCGCTCCGCGCCTTGACCGCCACCGGAAAAAGC
>CAVATZ010000043.1:4936-18124 GCA_963591655.1 Clostridiales bacterium | reverse complement strand
GGAGGTTTACGAAAATATGGGAGAAGCAATCAAAGGCGCAGTACACTCCGTTGAGACCTTCGGCTCCGTGGACGGACCGGGCACCCGCTATGTGCTCTTTCTGAAGGGCTGCCATATGCGCTGCCGCTACTGCCACAATCCGGATACCTGGACACTGGAATCCGATGATATGCGGACAGCCGACGAGATCCTGGATCATGCAGAGCGCTATAAGGACTACTGGGGACCGGAGGGCGGCATTACCGTCAGCGGCGGAGATCCCCTGGTGCAGATCGACTTTGTGACGGAGCTGTTTGAGAAGGCCAAGGCCCGGGGACTGAACACCTGCCTGGATACCTCCGCGCAGCCCTTTACCCGGGAGGAGCCCTTCTTTTCCAAGTTCCAGCGGCTCATGAAGGCCACAGATTTGGTGCTTTTCGACATCAAGGAGATTGACGATGAGCGGCACAAGTGGCTCACAGGCTGGAGCAACAAAAACATTCTGGATTGTGCCCGGTATCTGGCAGAGCTGAAGGTGCCCATCTGGGTGCGTCATGTTCTTGTGCCCGGCATCACCGACAGCGATGAGGAGCTCATCGCAACCCGGGAGTTCATTGAGAGCCTCGGCAATGTGAAGAAGGTGGAGGTCCTGCCGTATCATACCTTGGGTCTTTTCAAGTATGAGAATCTTCATATTCCCTATACCCTGAAGGATGTGGACACCCCCACGGATGCGGCGGTGAAGCATGCGGAAGAGCTGCTGAATGTGAAGGCGTACAAATGACGAAGGTGCAGCGGATCCGGGGCGCTTTGCGCCCGGTCCGCAAAAAACCGTCCGGAAAATCCTTACCCAGCGAGCTGGCAGGATTTTCCGGACGGTTTTTTTGTGCTGATTTATGACAGGTTTAACGTGGCCAGTAATAGGAACACGATTACGACGATCACCACGCCGATGCTGGTGAAGAAGAGGCCGAGGACATGGCCGAGCGTGGCTTCGTCTTTCAGGGCCGAAAGCATTGCCCTGCCGTGCTTCCGAAGCGTATGGAGCAGGACGATGAGGCCCAGCAGCATGATGAGGAGACTCGCGGTGCTGACGATGGTGCTGTCGTAGAAATTGTTGAAGAGGATGGCCAGCGCGTTGTTGCTGATGTGCAGGAGGATCGCATAGGGCAGGCCGTAGGTCTCCCGGATCCAGGCCAGCAGGAGGCCCAGCAGAACGGCGGCGATGAGCTGCAGCACATTCGTGTGCATGAGGCCGAAGAGCAGGGCCGTGATCAGGATGGCGAAGCAGCGGCCGTAGCGGCGGAGCTGATTGAAGATCAGTCCCCGGAAGAGGATTTCCTCGAAGAGCGGCGCCAGTAATACGCTGTAGAGCAGCATGAGGAAGGTCAGGGGCTCGGTGCCCGCGGCGGCATTGGCGGCATTTTCCAGTGCATAGCCCTGACTGTGCAGCAGGGACTCCAGGGGATCCGTCAGCAGGCTGGCCACCAGCTGGAGACCGTAGAAGAGCAGCAGAAGCCAGACAAAGCTTTGGGGACGGAAGCGTCGGTGGGAAAGCCGCGGGGACTCGGTGCCCAGAATCAGCAGGGCGGAGAGCTGTGCCAGTAGGGCGGCCAGTATCATGTCCAGGTAGGGATCTGCGAAGATGTCGGTGCCGAAGCTGTAGAAGATGCTGCTGCCCTCCTGGAAGATCAGCTCATAAAGGAAAAGGGCGATGGCCAGCTTGTTGAAGCAGAGCTTGGCCCGCCGTTCGTCGTTGTTCAGCATTGTGCTTTCTCTCTTTCGGGATAGATGCGTTTTGTGCTACAATCGTTAAGTATACACGAAAAACACAGGAAATAGGTGTTTATTCCGTGAATTCCAACAGAGGAGCAATGTTTTGTGAAAAAATGGATGATATACGGGAAGAAGGCGGATTTTCAGGGCATTGCCCAGCGCTTCTCCATTGACCAGGTGACGGCCCGGGTGCTCAGAAACCGGGAGGTGAATTCCGACAGTCAGATCGAGCAGTTTCTGCATGGAGAGCTCAGTGACCTTCATTCCCCGCTGCTGCTGCCGGATGCCATCCGCTGCATGAATCAGCTGGATCGGGCCGTCAGCGACGGCCGGCATATTCGGGTGGTGGGCGACTATGACGTGGACGGTGTCTGTGCCACCTACATTTTCTATGAGGGTCTGCGGCGTCTCGGTGCCAATGTGGACTATGCCATTCCGGACCGGATCCGGGACGGCTACGGCATCAACGTGCAGATGATCGATGCGGCGAAGGCAGAGGGCGTGGAGCTGATTCTCACCTGCGACAACGGCATTTCCGCCATCGAGGAGCTGAAGCATGCCCGGGAGCTGGGGCTTACGGTGCTGGTGACGGATCACCACGATGTGCGGCAGAACACGGATGAGGACTACGGCTGTGAATCCCGGGATATTCTGCCTCCGGCGGCAGCGGTGGTGGATGCGAAGCGGGAAAGTAGCCGCTATCCCTTTCCGGAGATCTGCGGTGCGGTGGTGGCCTGGAAGCTGATCCAGCTGCTGTATCAGAAGCGGAATCTGCCGGCGGAGGAGGCGGATCGTTTCCTGGAATTCGCCGCCATTGCCACGGTCTGCGATGTGGTGCGGCTGCAGGACGAGAACCGCATCATTGTCCGGAAGGGTCTCGAGAAGCTGAAGGAAACAGAGAACCTCGGCCTGCGGGCTCTGCTGAACGTCACCGGGCTCCTGGAGCAGGAAAGCATTACCGCCTACCACGCGGGCTTCGTCATCGGTCCCTGCATCAATGCGGGCGGGCGGCTAAGGACGGCGCTGCTGGCCATGGAGCTCTTCCTTTCGGACAATGAAGGCGAGGCCTTCGAGCGGGCGGTGAAGCTGAAGGAGCTGAACGATGCCCGGAAGGATATGACGAAGGAGGCCACGGATGCGGCCGTTGCGGAGGCGGAGACCGGCTACAGCGCGGATCCGGTGCTGGTGGTCTATCTCCCCACGCTCCATGAGAGTCTCGCCGGCATCGTGGCAGGACGGCTCCGGGAGGCCTTCTATAAGCCCAGCTTCGTGCTGACGGACGCAGAGCCCCTGGACGGCGTGCCCATGGTGAAGGGCTCCGGCCGTTCCATCGAGGGCTATCCCATGTCGGCGAAGCTCGCGGAGGTCAGCGAATTGCTGACGAAGTTCGGCGGCCATCCCATGGCGGCGGGCTTTTCTCTTCCGAAGGCTAATGTCGGCGCGTTCCGGAAGGAACTCAACGCCCGGGCAGGTCTTACGCCGGAGCTCCTGACCGAGAAGCTCTGGATCGACGTGCCCATGCCCCTTTCCTATGTGACGGAGGCCCTGGTGAAGGATCTCGAGAAGCTGGCACCCTTCGGCATGGGAAATGAGAAGCCGCTCTTCGCCTGGAAGGGGCTTCGCATCGGGGACATGCGGGTTCTCGGCAGAAACCGGAATGTGGTGCGGCTGACGCTCTATGCCGACGGACAGAGCTTCACGGCGATTTATTTCGGTGATGCTGAGCGTTTTGCACAGGAAAAGGGTAAAAATACACAAATAGATTTGGTTTACTACCCAAATCTAAATGAGTATAATGGAAGGACGAGCTTGCAGTTCACCATTCGGGACTACCAGTTCAGGAGCTGAAGAAGGAGAGGAGACAAAATTATGATTAAGGAAATCATGAATTTTATTCAGGCGGCAGACCCCGAGGTCGGTGCAGGAATCTGGAAGGAATACGAGAGACAGCAGCGCAATATCGAGCTGATCGCTTCCGAGAACATCGTATCTGCAGCCAGCATGGTGGCTATGGGCACTGTGCTTACGAATAAATATGCAGAGGGATATTCCGGAAAGCGCTACTACGGCGGTTGTGTCAATGTCGATGAGATCGAGACCTTGGCCATCGAGCGTGCCAAGAAGCTCTTCGGCTGCGGCTATGCCAATGTGCAGCCTCATTCCGGTGCCCAGGCCAATATGGCAGTGACCATGGCCATCTGCGAGCCCGGTGACACCATCATGGGCATGTCTCTGGATGCCGGCGGCCATCTGACCCACGGTTCACCTGTCAACTTCTCCGGCCGCTTCTACAAGGTCGTTCCCTACGGCATCAACGCAGAGGGCTATATCGACTATGATGAGGTGGAGAAGATTGCCCTGGAGTGCAAGCCGAAGATGATCATTGCCGGTGCTTCCGCATATCCCCGCATCATCGACTTCAAGCGCTTCCGTGAGATCGCCGATAAGGTAGGTGCTGCTCTCTGGGTAGATATGGCGCACATTGCCGGTCTCGTGGCTGCCGGTGTGCATCCGTCACCGGTTCCTTATGCCGATGTGGTGACCACCACAACCCACAAGACCCTTCGCGGACCGAGAGGCGGACTGATTCTCGCCAGCGAGGAGGCTGCTAAGAAGTACAACTTTAACAAGAACATCTTCCCGGGCTGCCAGGGCGGACCGCTGGAGCATGTGATTGCCGCAAAGGCCATCTGCTTCGGTGAGGCGCTGAAGCCGGAGTTCAAGACCTATCAGGAGCAGATCGTGAAGAACAGCAAGGCACTGGCTGAGGCCATGGTTGCCGAGGGCTTCAAGCTGGTATCCGGCGGTACAGACAACCACCTGATGCTGGTGGATCTCACCAACCTTCCGGACGTTTCCGGCAAGGATCTCCAGAACCGCTGTGATGAGGTCAACATTACCCTCAACAAGAATGCGATCCCCAATGATCCCCGGTCTCCGTTCGTGACCTCCGGTGTGCGTATCGGTACCGCTGCGGTGACCACCAGAGGCTTCAAGGAAGAGGATATGAAGCCCATTGCCAAGTGCATCATGAAGGCCGCTGTGGACTTCGACAACTCCAAGGACGAGATCATCGCCGAAGTGAAGAAACTCACCGATGCACATCCTATTTACGAGTGAAGAAGTTTGCATCAAGCAAACTTCGTAACAATCTGACGCCTTCCCGGAGAAGGGAAGGCGCTCGCGTAAGCGAGTTCGTCGAGAGCGACAGGCTCGAGACGAATCCTAAGGATGAGCGGGCAGAGATGCCGACAGTAGACTAAAGAATAAAGGTGCGGGTAAGAATGAGAAATCATTTTTACCCGCACCTTTAATGTTATTATTCTTTTTCCGCCTCCTGCACGGCGGCGATGAAGGCCTGCACCTGGGGCAGGGCGAAGTAATCCGGCCGGTAGAGGATGTGGGTGCGGCGCAGCAGCCGGTGCCCGTTCTTCATCACGAGAGGCGCGAGCTGTCCCCGGAAGCTGTCCAGGGCGATGGGCGGCAGCACGGACCAGCCGATGCCCAGCTCCACCATGGAGACGATGGTCTGTACGTCGTTGATGACCAGGGAGGTGGAGGGGGAGAGGCTGTTTTCCTTCATCCAGCGGCTCAGCTCGGCCTCGTATCCCGCGTCCGTTTCCCTGGCGATGAAGGGAATCCGGTTCAGAACGCCAATGTCGTCGAGCGTAACATCCGGGTGAACGGCGAGACAGATGGGTTCCTCCGACAGGATGATGTCGCCCTCCGTCCAGAGTCGGTCGCCCCGCAGCAGCACCACGTTCAGATCGCCGTTCAGAAGACTGTGGTAGAGGTCTGGACTCCGGTTGGCGCTGACATGAATGTCCACCTTGGGATATTTTTCCATGAACTGCTGCAGCACCCGGGGAAGCCGGTAACGGGCATAATTGATGGCGATGCCCACCCGGAGTGTGCCGGAGATTTCATTTTCCGCGGCAGCGGTACAGATCCGGATGTTGTCCAGTGCCTCGGAAATGGTATGGACATAGGGCAGGATTTTTTCGGCCACCGGTGTGGGAAGAACACCCTTTTTGGAACGAAGGAAGAGCGTACAGCCCAGCTCGCTTTCCATATTCTGCAGCCGCTTCGTGAGCGCTGACTGCGTGGTATAGAGCCGGTCTGCGGTTTTGGTGAGATTGTTGGTGACAGCGAGATCCTGCAGAATTTCAAAGTCCTTTTCAGTCATGTCGGCCTCCTTGCCTCAAACTTCTTCACCAGCATAGCATAAAACGTTCCATAATGGAATAAATAAACATGATAATTGTGGATTTTACAGAATGAATGGACAATGCTATCCTATAATTGTCCTTAAGGAAAGCACAGCTTCCAAAAGGAGCGAACAACAAAAGGCCAGAACGGCGAAGAGGAGGATATATTATGGCAAGTGTTATGGGCATTGTAGTAATGGCAGTAATCATCGGAGCATATGAGGCCTCCGGCATCAAGAACAACTGATCCCCAAACAGTTGTGAAGCCGTCGCTGCTGCGACTCGACAGCGACGTGCAATGACTTCTCTGCTGCACCCCTTATCAGCGGACAAGCCATTCCCCCATGAGTCAGAGAAGATTCAAGGTATACCCCAAATATCGTGAAAAGCCCCCGACGGAATCCGCCGGGGGCTTTCTCTCTTGTCTTATTATTTCTGTTTCTTCTGCAAATTCTCCTGTGCGACGGAGAGCATCAGCTTGATGCGGTTCAGCTGGTTGACCTCGGAGGCACCGGCGTCGTAGTCCACCGCGATGATATTGGCATCGGGGTGGCGGCGCTTCAGCTCCTTGATGACGCCCTTGCCGACGATATGGTTCGGGAGACAGCCGAAGGGCTGGGTGCAGACGATGTTTTCCACACCTTCCGTCAGGAGCTCCAGCATTTCCCCGGTCAGGAACCAGCCCTCGCCGGTCTGGTTGCCCAGGGAGACATATTCCTTCGCCATCTCGGCGAGCTCCTGGATCTTGCCGGGCGCGGTGAAGCGCTTGGACTTCAGGAACTCCTGCCGGGCCGTTTTCCGGAAGTGCTCCAGTAGCTTGATGGCGGCGTTGCACAGGGTCTTGCCCTTCCAGCCGGCCCCCAGATTCTCATACTTGAAGTTCTGGTTATAGAAGCAGTAGAGCAGGAAGTCCATGAGATCCGGCATGACGGCCTCGGCACCCTCGCGCTCCAGGAGCTCCACGATCTGGTTGTTGGCCAGCGGGGAGAACTTCACGAGAATCTCACCGACGATACCCACCTTCGGCTTCTGCAGACCTTCCTTCAGCGGAAGCTTGTCGAAATCGCGGATGATGCCGCGGACGATCTCGCCGAACTCCTGCATCCGGGCCTGCTTCTTCTGTACTGCGGCAATGCAGACCTTCTTCCACTTTTCGTGGAGGGCATCGGCAGAGCCGGGCACCAGCTCATAGGGCCGGGTAGCATAGAGCACCCGCATGAAGACATCACCGTAAACCACCGCCTGCAGAGCCTTGGTCAGAAGCGGCAGACTGATGCTGAAGCCCGGGGTCTTCTCCATGCCGTTGGCATTGAGGGAGATCACCGGGATCTGGGGCATGCCCGCCTTCTCCAGCGCACGGCGGATGAAGCCGATGTAGTTGGAGGCACGGCAGCCGCCGCCGGTCTGGGACATGATGACCGCCGTATGGTCGAGGTCAAAGTGTCCGGACTGCAGGGCATCCATGATCTGTCCCACCACGATGATGGAGGGATAGCAGGCATCGTTGTTTACGTACTTGAGACCCGTGTCGATGGCCGTGCGGTTCGCGTTCTCCAGCACCACGATGTTGTAGCCGTTGGCCCGGATGGCGGGCTCAATGAGCTCAAAGTGGATGGGCGACATCTGCGGGCAGAGAATGGTATATTTCTCCGCCTTCATTTCCTTGGTGAAGAGCTTCCGCTGATAGCTTGCCGGGCGCAGCGTACGGGTATAATGCTTTTCCTCCCGCACCCGGATGGCAGCGAGGAGAGAGCGGATACGGATCCGGGCAGCCCCCAGGTTGTTCACCTCGTCGATCTTCAGTACCGTATAGATCTTGTCGGAGCCGGCCAGAATGTCCCGGGCCTGGTCCACGGTAACGGCGTCCAGACCACAGCCGAAGGAGTTCAGCTGTACGAAGTCCAGGTTCTCCTGCTGCTTCACGAACTCCGCCGCCCGGTAAAGACGGGTGTGGTACATCCACTGGTCCGTGACGATGAGGGGCCGCTCAACCTGTCCGAGATGGGAAACCGAATCCTCTGTCAGCACGGCGAAGTTGTAGGAGGTGATGAGCTCCGGAATGCCGTGGTTGATCTCCGGATCGCAGTGGTAGGGTCTGCCGGCCAGAACGATGCCCCGGTGTCCGGTTTCCTGCATCCATTTCAGGGTCTCCTCACCCTTCTTCTCCATGTCGTGATGGGCCTTTTCCAGCTCCTCCCAGGCCGCATGGGCAGCGGCGCGGATCTCCGCCTCGGTAAAGTTCCATTTTTTGAACTGTTCGCCGATCTTCTCCAGCGTCAGCTCGCCCTCAGGCCGCACCGAATCGCTGATCTTGTCCGGATGGACGAGGATCTTCACCAGCTGGTCTGTGGCAATCTTCTCATTGGTGAAGGCCAGGAAGGGCTTCATGAAGAAAATGCTTTCGGTCTCCAGAGACTCGACATTGTTCTTGATGTTCTCCGCGTAGGAGGTCACCATAGGACAGTTGTAGTGGTTGCCGGCGTCCGGCGTTTCATTCCGCTCATAGGGAATGCAGGGATAGAAGATGAACTTCTGCCCCTTCTTGATGAGCCACTCGATATGACCGTGGGCAATCTTTGCCGGATAGCACTCGGACTCCGAGGGGATGGACTCAATGCCCAGCTCGTAGAGCTTTCGTGTGGAGGCCGGTGACAGCACGGTGCGGAAGCGGAGCTCCCGGAAGAAAACCGCCCAGAAGGGATAGTTTTCGTACATGTTCAGTACCCGGGGAATGCCGACCTCGCCGCGGGTGGCGAGCTCCGGCGCCAGTGCTTCGTAGTCGAACATCCGCTTCAGCTTGTAGGCGAAGAGGTTCGGGATGTCCTGCTTGGCCTTGGCCTTGCCGAGCCCCCGTTCACAGCGGTTGCCGGAAATGAAGCTTCTGCCGGCGCCGAACTGGTTGATGGTCAGGACACAGTGGTTGCTGCAGCCCTGGCAGCGGGTCATGCGGGTGCTGTACTTCAGGGAAATGATCTTGTCCAGCGGCAGCATGCTGCTCTGCGGCTTTCCCTCGCTCTGGTGTGCCTCTGCCATATGATAGCGTTCCCGGGCAATGAGGGCGGCACCGAAGGCACCCATGATGCCGGCGATATCCGGCCGCACCACATCCCGGTCCATCAGCAGCTCAAAGGCCCGCAGCACCGCATCATTATAGAAGGTACCGCCCTGGACCACGATGTGTTCGCCCAGCTCCTTGGCGTCCGTGACCTTGATGACCTTGAACAGGGCATTCTTGATGACGGAGTAGGCGAGGCCTGCGGAAATGTCGGCGACGCTGGCACCCTCCTTCTGCGCCTGCTTCACGTTGGAATTCATGAAAACAGTGCAGCGGGAGCCCAGGTCTGTGGGGCTTTCGGCAAAGAGTGCCTCGTGGGCGAAGTCAATGACGGAGAAGCCCAGAGACTTCGCAAAGGTCTCCAGGAAGGAGCCGCAGCCGGAGGAGCAGGCCTCGTTCAGCTGCACGGAGTCCACCGTGCCGTCCTTGATGCGGATGCACTTCATGTCCTGACCGCCGATGTCCAGAATACAGTCCACATCGGGCTCGAAGAAGGCTGCCGCATAGTAGTGGGCGATGGTCTCCACCTCGCCTTCATCCAGCTGGAAGGCGGACTTCAGAAGGGCCTCACCGTAGCCGGTGGAGCAGGACCAGGCGATATGTGCGTCTGCCGGCAGCTGCTCTCGGATCTCCTGAATGGAGCGGATGGCCGTGGCGATGGGAGAGCCGTCATTGTTTGAATAGAACTTATAGAGAAGCTCTCCGGTGTCGGAAACCAGCGCGAGCTTCGTGGTGGTGGAGCCGGCATCGATGCCTAGGAAGACCTCGCCGTGACAGTCGGAAAGCTTGCCGGTGCTCACCCGGTCCCTGCTGTGCCGCTCCGAAAAGCGCTCGTAATCCGCTTCCTTTTCAAAGAGCGGCTGCATGCGCTTGATCTCCGTATCCATACGGATGCCGGCCCGGAGCCGGTCGATGAGATCGGAAATGGCGAATTCTGCCGTATCCTCCCGGCAGCAGAGGGCGGAGCCGATGGCGGCAAAGAGATGGGAATTCTCCGGCTCGATGATCTCGTCGCCATGCAGGTTCAGGGTGCGGATAAAGGCATTCCGCAGCTCCGGCATGAAGTGCAGAGGACCGCCCAGGAAGGCCACATGCCCCCGGATGGGCTTTCCCTGGGCCAGACCGGAGATGGTCTGGTTCACCACTGCCTGGAAAATGGAGGCAGCCAGGTCCTCCCGGGCAGCGCCCTCGTTGATGAGCGGCTGAATGTCGGTTTTGGCAAATACGCCGCAGCGGGCGGCGATGGGATAGATCATCTGGTAGTTCTTTGCCAGTTCGTTGAGACCGGCAGCATCCGTATCCAGAAGGGATGCCATCTGGTCGATGAAGGAGCCGGTACCGCCGGCGCAGATGCCGTTCATCCGCTGGTCGATGCCGCCCCGGAAATATATGATTTTGGCGTCCTCACCGCCCAGCTCGATGGCCACGTCGGTGTCCGGACGATAGTCCTTCAGGGCCGTGGCCACCGCCACAACCTCCTGACAGAAGAAAGCCCCCATATGTGTGGACAGGGTCAGGCCGCCGGAGCCTGTGATGACGGCTGCCAGGCGCAATTCCCCCAGCTTTTCCCGCGCCTCTGCGAGAAGATCAGCCAGGGTCTCCTGGATGTTTGCAAAATGTCTTTTGTAATCGGAAAAGAGAATCTGTTTGTCAGCATCCAGAATGGCGATTTTCACGGTGGTAGAACCGATGTCAATTCCAAGTCTGTATTGATGTGTCATATTATTAACTACTCCACTATTGAATTTTGATATATCAAGACCTGATGCATACCCCTATACATACATAAAGTCTGGGTCAATGTGCTACTTTAGCATAGAAGAGTAAAGCCTTCAAGCCATGAGATTGTTAAAAAATTGTGAAATTTCCTTTCCTATTAAAAAGCGTAGCCTTTGAAAATTTTCTTGAAAAAAGCGCGTATGGAAAGTATACTCTTCACAGCTACGAGTAGAAGCCGCGGAAGCGGCTGCACAGAGGACATGAAGGAGGAATGCCATTCGATGACCCTTTATCAGAAGCTGGAACGAAAGCTGGGACGGTATGCGGTGCCGAATCTCATGAAGTACATCTGCGTGATGTATGTGGTGGGATTTCTGATCCAGTGCCTTGATCCGAGCTTTTATTTTTATTATCTGGATCTGGATCCCGAGGCCATTCTGCACGGGCACATCTGGCGGCTGGTTACCTTTCTTTTCTACTATCCCTCCCGGAGCGTGCTCTGGGTGGCGATCGGCGTTTACCTTTACTACAGTCTGGGGCAGACGCTGGAGAACGTCTGGGGGACGTTCAAGTATAATTTCTTTTTCGCGATGGGTGTTCTGATGCTGATTTTCTGCAGCATACTGGTTTATCTCATCACCGGATATCCTCTGCAGCTGTATCCCACCTACATGACCTTCAGCATTTTCCTGGCCTACGCCCTGACCTTTCCGGAGGCGACGTTCCTGATCTACTTCATATTGCCGATCAAAGCGAAGTATCTGGCCATACTTGAGATCGTGCTTTATGTTCTGAATCTGCTGAATCCATGGACGGACTTCGGGTCGCGGATTTCGATCCTGCTGTCCCTTCTTAACGTAGCGCTGTTCTTCTATCTGACGAGGAGAGGTCAGCGAAGACGGAATGACAACATTTACTTTATGCACTAGGCTGAGGCCTGACGAATAGAGCCGTCGGCGGCAGAGATTTGGGGGAATCCTGCGGCGGATCGGCGCAGATTGACATGAGAAGAGGAGATTCTATGAGAAAAACAAAGATTGTTTGTACCCTGGGACCCAATGAGAACGATTACGAGGTTCTGCTGAAGCTGGCCAAGAATATGGACGTGGCACGTTTTAACTTTTCCCACGGTGACCACAACGAGCACCTGCAGAGACTGGCGCTTCTGAAGAAGGCACGTCAGGAGAGCGGACGTCCCATCGCAGCCCTGCTGGATACCAAGGGCCCGGAGATCCGTACCGGCGTCCTGGAGGACCACAAGAAGGTGGCTCTGGCAGAGGGCATGCACATTACCCTCACCACAGAGGAGTGCGTGGGCAACGCAGAGCGTGTGTACATCAACTATGCCGGCCTGAACGAGGATGTGCAGCCGGGCAACACCATCCTTATCGATGACGGGCTCATCGGACTGACCGTAGATGAGGTTAACGGCACCGAGATTCACTGTACTGTTGTGAACGGCGGCGAGCTGGGCGAGCGCAAGGGTGTGAATGTGCCCAACGTACCCATCCGTCTTCCGTCCCTGACCGACAAGGATATCGAGGACATCAAGTTCGGTATCGAGGTGGGCTATGATTTCGTGGCAGCCTCCTTCATCCGGAATGCCGATGCCATCCGTGAGATTCGCCAGATCATTGAGGATGCCGGCTCTCACATGAAGATCATCGCAAAGATTGAGTCCCAGGAGGGTCTTGACAATCTGGACGAGATCATCAAAGAGTCCGACGGCATCATGGTGGCCAGAGGCGACCTGGGCGTCGAGGTTGAGGCCAAGATGCTGCCGCAGCTCCAGAAGGAGATCATCCGGAAATGCAACTACCAGGGCAAGCTGGTCATCACCGCTACACAGATGCTGGATTCCATGATCCGGAATCCCCGTCCGACCCGTGCCGAGGTGACCGATGTTGCGAATGCAGTATACAACGGCACCGATGCCGTGATGCTGTCCGGCGAGACCGCCAACGGCAAGTACCCGGTGGAGGCGCTGGAGATGATGGCTTCCATCGTGGAGTACACAGAGCAGTTCGTGGACTACCGGAAGTATCAGAACCGTGAGGTGGAGCAGACCGTTTATGAGACAGTGGGTAATGCTGTCTGCGCGGCTTCCGTGACCACTGCCAACGAGCTGCATGCCCGGGCACTGGTGGCACCTACCCTGACCGGTATCACTGCCGGCATGATTTCCAAGTATCGTCCGGATTCCCAGATCGTGGCCCTGTCACCGAGCCAGACCACAGTGCGTCAGATGATGCTGTACTGGGGCGTTCTGCCGATCTGGGCCAGAAGAGCCGATACTACCGATGAGCTGTTCGACTCCTCCATGCAGGAGCTTCGCGACAGAGGCCTCATCGAGAGCGGCGAGTTCTGCGTCATGACCGCCGGCGTCCTGTCCAGACTCACCAAGAATCAGATGGCCACCAGCACGAACATTATGAGGGTTATGCAAGCCTA
>CAVATZ010000043.1:0-4880 GCA_963591655.1 Clostridiales bacterium | reverse complement strand
ACGATTATCAAGAGGAGAACCTATGAAAAAACCGTATGTCACACTGGAGCAGGTGCAGCGCATCGCAGAGAGCTACCCCACACCCTTCTATCTCTATGACGAGAAGGGTATCCGGGAAAATGCGCGCCGCCTTTACCAGGCCTTTTCCTGGAATGAGGGCTTCCGTGAGTATTTCGCCGTTAAGGCAACACCGAATCCCAGCATTCTGAAGATTCTGAAGGAGGAGGGCTGCGGTACCGACTGCTCTTCCCGTACAGAGCTGGAAATGTCCGAGGCCTGCGGCTTCCGTGGACAGGAGATCATGTTCTCCTCCAATGATACGCCGCTTTCCGAGTACAAGCTGGCGGAGGAGCTGGGTGCCATCATCAACCTGGATGATTTTTCCAACATTGCCGAGCTGAAGGAAACGCTGGGACACTTCCCGGAGACCATGTGCCTTCGCTACAATCCGGGCGGATACTTCAAGATCGCCAACACCATCATGGACAATCCCCAGGACGCCAAGTACGGCATGACCACAGAGCAGATTCTGGAGGGCTACCGGATCCTGAAGGCCGAGGGCGTGAAGCATTTCGGTATTCATGCCTTCCTGGCTTCGAATACCGTCACCAACGACTATTATCCGACACTGGCAAAGCAGCTCTTCGAGCTGGCCGTCAGAATCAAGGAGGAGTGCGGCGTCGAGCTCGACTTCATTAACCTGTCCGGCGGTATCGGCGTGGCCTATAAGCCGGAGCAGACCCCGAACGACATCATGGTCATCGGCGAGGGCGTGCACAAGGTCTATGACGAGATCCTGAAGCCCCACGGACTGGACAAGATCCGGATCTTCACAGAGCTGGGCCGCTTCATGCTGGCACCCTACGGCGCACTGGTGACCAAGGTGATCCACTTCAAGGAGACCTACAAGCACTATGCCGGTGTGGATGCCTGCGCTGTCAACCTCATGCGTCCGGCGATGTACGGGGCATACCATCATATCACCGTCCTGGGCAAGGAGGACGCGCCCTGCGAAGAAACCTACGATGTGACCGGCTCTCTCTGCGAGAACAACGACAAGTTTGCCGTTGACCGTCAGCTGCCGGCACTGGAGAAGGGCGACTACCTCTTTATCCACGATGCCGGTGCCCACGGCTTCGCGATGGGTTACAACTACAACGGCAAGCTCTGGAGTGCGGAGCTGCTTCTGCGGGAGGACGGCTCTGTGAAGCTGATCCGCCGTGCCCAGACCGATCGGGATTACTTCGCGACCCTGGACATCGACGATACGATGAAAAAATACCTGTAATTGCGCAGCACTGCGGCGATGTGGTGCTAAACAGTTACCATTACCTTAATAGGGGAGGAAATATGGCATTAAAGAAAAAACCGGTCACCGGCATGAAGGACGTGCTGCCCCGAGAGATGGCGCTCCGGCAGTACGTGCTGTCTGAGATCCGGCGTACCTACCGGGAGTTCGGCTTTACCGAGATCGAAACCCCGGTGGTGGAGCATATCGAGAACCTGCAGTCGAAGCAGGGCGGTGACAACGAGAAGCTGATCTTCAAGGTGATGAAGCGCGGTGAGAAGCTGGAAAGCGCCGTGGCCCAGGGCAATGCAGACGCCCTGGCAGACAGCGGCCTTCGCTACGATCTGACGCTGCCCCTGTCCCGCTTCTATGCGCAGAACCAGGCCAGTCTTCCCAGCCCCTTTAAGGCGCTGCAGATCGGTCCCGTGTTCCGGGCAGACCGTCCCCAGAAGGGCCGTTTCCGGGAGTTCTATCAGACGGATATCGACATCTTCGGCGACGCCAGCAACCTGTCGGAAATCGAGCTGATCCTGGCCATCAGCACCTTGCTGAACCGCATCGGCTTCGGTGAGAAGTATCATTTCCATATCGTCATCAACGACCGTGAAATCCTGCGGGGACTCCAGCGCTATGCCGGCTTCCCGGACGAGGATTTCGAGAAGGTCTGCATTACATTGGACAAGGCGGACAAGATCGGCAGCGACGGCGTGAAGGCGGAGCTTCTGTCCCTCGGCTACGAGGAGGCCGTGATCGACCGCTACCAGGCACTGCTGGCGGATACCGGCACCCATGCCGAAGACATTCGCCGGCTGGGCAGTACCCTTGGGGAAATGCTGCCGGCACACGTTGCCGAAAATCTGGCGGAGATCGTGGAGGCGGTGGAGCGTGTGTCTGCCGTGAAGACCGAGATCGCCTTTGATCCCACTCTGGTGCGGGGCATGGGCTACTACACCGGACCGATTTTCGAGATCCGTGCGGAGGGCTTCTCCGGCTCTGTGGGCGGCGGCGGACGCTACGACCACATGGTGGGTCGCTTCACCGGACAGGATACCCCGGCTGTGGGCTTCTCCATCGGCTTTGAGCGCATCATCACCATTATGCTGGATGCGGAGGAGAAGGCACCGGAGGCAGGTGAGAAGCTGGCCTTCCTGCTGGACAAGAATCTCAGCGCAGAGAAGACGAGTGAGGCCATTGCCGAGGCCATGGCGCTCCGGCAGCAGGGAAAGACCGTGCTGGTTTCCCGCATGAATAAAAACAAGAAGTTCCAGAAGGAGCAGCTCAGTGAAGAGGGCTATACCGGCTTCCGGGAGTTCTATCAGGATGAACTGAAATAAAGAACTGAAGTAAAAGGGAGAGTGTTACTGTTATGGCAGAGTCAATGAAGGGACTGCACAGAACGTGCAGATGTACAGAGCTTACAGAGGAGAGCATCGGCCGCGAGGTTACCATGATGGGCTGGGTGCAGAAGTCCAGAAACAAGGGCGGACTGATCTTTACAGATCTCCGGGATCGTTCCGGTATCCTGCAGATCGTATTTGAGGAGAGTGACTGCGGTGCAGAGGTATTCGAGAAGGCAGCGAAGCTGCGTTCTGAGTTTGTGATCGCCGTCACCGGCATTGTCCGCTCCAGAGGAAAGGATGCCAATGCAGAGATGGCCACCGGCAGCATTGAGATCAGTGCCCGGACACTCCGCATCCTGGCAGAGTCCGAGGTGCCGCCGTTCCCCATCGAGGACGGCATCAAGACCAAGGAGGATATCCGCCTCAAGTACCGTTATCTGGATCTTCGCCGTCCGGAGCTCCGGAACCGTATCATGACGAGAGCCAGAATTGCCTTCCTGATCCGCCAGTTTATGACGGAGAACGGCTTCCTGGAGATCGAGACGCCCACACTCATCAAGTCCACACCGGAGGGTGCCCGGGACTTCCTGGTGCCCAGCCGTCTGCATCACGGCAGCTTCTATGCGCTGCCCCAGAGCCCGCAGCTTCTGAAGCAGCTCCTGATGGTGTCCGGCTTCGACCGGTATTTCCAGCTGGCCCGCTGCTATCGTGACGAGGATCTCCGGGCAGATCGTCAGCCCGAGTTCACCCAGGTGGATATGGAGCTTTCCTTCGTGGATGTGGAGGATGTGCTGGAGGTCAATGAGCGCCTGCTCAAGTTCCTCTTCAAGGAGATCTGTGACGTGGATGTGCAGCTGCCGATTCAGCGCATGAGCTGGATCGACGCCATGAACCGCTACGGCTCCGATAAGCCGGATATGCGTTTCGAGCTGCTGCTTCAGGATGTGACGGATGTCGTGAAGGACTGCGGCTTCGGTGTCTTCGCCAACTGTGCGAAGGATGGCGGCGTCATCAAGGGTCTCTGCGTCAAGGGACAGGCCCATATGCCGAGAAAGCATATCGATGCCTATACTGAGCTTGTGAAGGGCTACGGTGCGAAGGGCCTGGCGTACCTCTGTGTCAATGAAGACGGTACCTACAAGTCCAGCTTCGCCAAGTTCATGACCGAGGCAGAGCTGTCGGCGCTCGTATCCGCGATGGGTGCCGAGCCGGGCGATCTGCTGGTATTCGTATCCGACACCAAGAAGACCACCGTATGGAGTGCGCTGGGTGCGCTGCGTCTTGCCCTGGGCAAGGATCTGGACCTCATCGACCGGAAGGCATGGAAGTTCCTCTGGGTAACCGAGTTCCCTATGTTCGAGTGGTCCGAGGAGCTGGGCCGTTTCCAGGCCATGCACCATCCCTTCACCATGCCCATGGAGGAGGATCTGCCGCTGGTGGATACCGACCAGGGTGCAGTGCGTGCCAAGGCCTACGATATCGTGCTGAACGGCACCGAGCTCGGCGGCGGTTCCGTGCGAATCCATCAGGCTGACGTGCAGGAGAAAATGCTGGAGAAGCTCGATTTCACGCCGGAGCGCGCCAACGAGCAGTTCGGCTTCCTGATGCAGGCGTTTAAGTACGGTGTACCGCCGCATGCCGGTCTCGCCTATGGCCTCGATCGTCTCGCCATGTGGATGGTGGGCTCCGATACCATTCGTGATGTCATCGCCTTCCCGAAGATCAAGGACGGCTCGGATCCCATGATGGATGCCCCGGCACCGGTTTTCGATGCGCAGCAGCTGACGGATCTGGGCATTGCCGTGGTGGCTGACGAGGACACTGCGGAAGCAGAGAAATAAAAAAGAATAAAGGTTCTGTAAACTTTCTGAAAACTCATTGACAGATGGCTGTCAGCAACATATAATACGGCCAAGTGAGTAAAACAGAGTATGTTTTGCAAAGCGAATTATTGATTGAGTTAGAAGCTCAAATTTTATAAGTTGATTACTTTATAATCATGCGGAAGCGTGTCATCTTGTGAAACGGTCAATAAGAGTAGCAATGGTTGCAGGATACTCTGAAATGAAGAAGGTCTGATTGGACAATTCTGAGGGAGCAAGTGGATACATCCGCTTGCTCCCTTTTTGTATTTGTTCAGCGCCACCGGAAAAATCCATAAAGTGCTGAGCTGAGTTTACTCAGCGAAGTGCTTTTGTGATTTTTCCGGTGGCGGACAAGGCGCGAAGCGCCTCTGAACCGCCACATCGCGC
>CAVATZ010000042.1:7569-18540 GCA_963591655.1 Clostridiales bacterium | reverse complement strand
AAAAATCCTCTAAACAACTTATCTCTCAGCAGTCTTCCCATCCATAGGATCGGATTGTAGCGGTTTCGATAGCTTCTGTATTCCGGCAACATAATATCCCTCCTAGTATGCTTTGTAAAACACATACTAGGAGGGATATTTGTGATTTACATCAAGGCTCTGTAAAAACTTCAGCACCCTGATGTAAAATCTTTGTGTTACTGCTGTCCGTGACGGTTGAAGTTGATGAGGCAGCCGCGCTTCACGATCTTGCGCTCATTCTCAGTCATCGGCTGGATGTAGAGGTGAATCTCCTCTGCCTTGCCGTTCTTGATAACATAGGCCGGGATGTCTGTGAGGTCTCCCTCCAGTGCCTTCCGTACATTCGGAACGTAGATGTAATCATCCACCTCGAACATGGTGGGCTCACCCTTCAGATGGAAGGGCAGCATGCCCCAGTTCATACAGTTGGAGCGATACCGCTTTGTTGCGTACTCCTGGGTAATGTTGGCGAGGGCACCCAGCACTCTCTGGCAGGAAGCCGCCTGCTCACGGGCAGAGCCGTCACCCGGCTTGTTGGCATAGATGGTGGAACCGATCTCCACCTCCTCTGCCTTCACATTCTCCTGTCCCGGGATGGTGTTGACCACCTTGATGACCTCAGCCACCTCAGGTGCAACCTGACCGGCCAGTCTCTCCTTCTCCAGTTCCTGTACGGCCTTGGCACGGCCCACATACTCCGGATCTCTTCTGGAAAGTGTGAACTCAGCCAGTCCCAGCGGGTTGGAACGATAGGAAGAGGTCTCACCGGAAGGAATCAGCTCATCGGTGGTGGTCACCTCATCGAGGATCTTGGAAGCCACCTTCAGGAGCACATTGTCGGAAAGCTCCTCCATCTCCGGCCAATCCTTGATGTTCGGGCCGAAGCGCAGTGCCTCTTCCTCATTCGCCTTGGTCCAGCCGTTGTAAACTCTTGCCTTGTAGGCCTTGTCGTCGTAGTTGTACTCCGGAATGTCTCCCCAGCAATCCATGGTCTCTGCAGAGGTCAGCTTTCCGCCGTTCGCTGCGGTTGCTGCGATGGAACGCGCATCCATCAGTGCCACTGCGGACATCTGGCCGTTGCCCGGCTTGGAGCCCTCACGGTTCGGGAAGTTTCTGGTGGTGTGGCGGATGGACAGTGCGTTGTTGGCAGGTGTGTCACCGGCACCGAAGCAAGGTCCGCAGAATGCGGAACGGATCACCGCACCGGCATCCATGAGATCTGCCAGCAGGCCCTTACGGTCAAGGTCTGTGTATACCGGCTGTGAGGACGGGTATACGGAGAGGTAGAACTCGCCGTCGCCGCAGTTCTTGCCCTTCAGTGCATGTGCAGCCTCTACCACGTTGGTGTAGTTGCCGCCGGCACAGCCTGCGATGATTCCCTGCTGTACCTGGAGCTTGCCGTCCTTGGTCACCTTATCAAGCAGTGTGAAGTGGGCTCTGCCCTCAGCCACCTGGTCTGCTGCCTTCTCGGTCTCGCGCAGAATGTCTGTCAGGTTCTCATAGAGATAGTCGATCTCGTAGGCATTGGACGGATGGAACGGAAGCGCGATCATGGGCTTGATGGTGGACAGGTCGATCTCCACGCAGCCGTCATAGTAAGCTACCTTTGCCGGATTCAGCTCCTTGAACGCCTCGCCTCTGTGATGCTTCTCCAGGAAGGCCTGAGTGTCTGCATCGGTTCTCCAGATGGAGGAAAGACACGTGGTCTCGGTGGTCATAACGTCGATGCCGTTCCGGTAGTCTGTGGTCATGGAGGATACGCCCGGTCCGACGAACTCCATTACCTTGTTTTTCACATAGCCGTTCTTGTAGACAGCGCCGCAGATGGCCAGGGCAATGTCGTGGGGTCCAACGAAGGGCTGGGGCTTGCCGGTCAGATAGATGGCGATAACACCCGGATAAGCTACGTCGTAGGTCTGCTGCAGGAGCTGCTTGGACAGCTCACCGCCGCCCTCACCGATGGCCATGGTGCCCAGCGCACCGTAACGGGTGTGGGAATCGGAGCCCAGGATCATCTTGCCGCCGCCGGCAAACTGCTCACGCATGAACTGGTGGCAGACTGCGATGTGCTGGGGAACGAAAAGTCCGCCGTACTTCTTGGCAGCGGAGAGACCGAAGTAGTGGTCATCATCGTTGATGGTACCGCCTACCGCGCAGAGAGAGTTGTGACAGCAGGTGAGCACGTAGGGAAGTGGGAACTTTTCCATACCGGATGCTCTGGCTGTCTGAATGATGCCCACGAAGGTGATGTCATGAGAAACCATGGCATCGAACTTGATGCGGAGCTGAGACATATCCTCGCTCTGATTGTGGGCCTTCATGATACCGTAGGCGATGGTGCCCTTCTTTGCCTCTGCCGGATCTGCCTTCACACCGCAGAGCTGCTCTACCTTTGCAGCCTCCTGCTCGGGAACCAGCTCCGTGCCGTTCACCAGATACACACCGCCGTTATGCAGCTTGACCATAATTTACCTCCTTATGCTTTGACTGCCCACCCGCTCGGATGCGCAGATTTACCACTTGCATCTCCTGTTTACGCGATTCCCAGCAGCCTGCAGGGAATCGTCTTCGTCATGTGATATACCTGCTCTGCAGGGATACCATGATCCAGCAGGAACTGCATATACTCCTGTAATGCCAGCTCCCAATGGGGATTCTCCGTCTGTCCGCCGTCTGTGTCCACCATGACGTGCTCATAGCCCACGGTTTTGATGAGCTCCAGATTGTCCGCCAGATTGCTGCGATACCGTCCGCCGCCCATATTCTGTGCATAGCAGCGTTCCAGAATCACATCGTAATCTCTCACGAGACGCAGCTGATCTGCAATGGACATATCCACGATCCACCATTCCGGATGGGTGATCACGATCTTCTTCACCCCGACATCCCGGGCGGCTTCCACCACCCTGAAGGCCTCCTCCGGTGATACATGCGCCGTTCCCAGCACCGCATCATAGTCTCGAATCAGTCGGAACACATCCTGCAATGCCGGTACCACCTTGCCGTCCCGGAGAATTTCAACTCCGTCGGCCGGATCCTGTCCCGTCCGCTCCAGATGCCGTTTGGCAGACTGGGTCGGCAGCCAGATCTCCTTTGCGCCCAGCTTCAGGCCCTTCTCCACTGCCTCTGGGTTAATGCCGCCGATCACCTTGTTCATGACAACGCCGCCATACATGGTGAATCCGGTGTGTTCGCCATAAACCCGCTTCACATATTCATTGCAGAGATATGCCCGATTTACCGTGAATCCCAAATGCGACTTGATGAGGATGGCCCTCGCCCCGACCCGCACCGCTGCATCCGCAAGCTCGAAATCATTGTAGGCACGCAGCCGCAGATCCGGATTGGTATGCACATGCATATCACAAACTCCCTGCATCGAGATATTTCCCATATCCCTCTCCTCTCTCAAGACAGTATCGTTATACCCTATGATGTACTATCGGCGCAAGATAACATTACCTATGCCATCCATCGGCAAAACCGATTGCATTTTCCGGAAATACATCTGATAATGGGATTATACAATGTATCATCGGAGGGTGCTTATGAATTTGAAGGAATGCAGCTACTTTATCGCCATTGCCGAGGAGCAAAGCCTGTCCAAGGCAGCAGAACGCCTGTATATGGCCCAATCCAGCGTCAGTCAGTTTCTGTCCACACTGGAGGCCGAACTGGATACGCAGCTTTTCATCCGCACCAGCAAGGGTGTCCGCATCACGGAGGCCGGCAAGCTTCTGCTGGACTTCTCCTACAAAACCCTGTCCAGTCTCCATGTGATGGAGGAGGAAATGCAGGATCTCAGCACGCTGCAGCGGGGACGGGTCATCGTCGGCATCAGCAGCTTTCGCGGCTCCTATCTTTTGCCGCCGGTGCTGAATGCCTTTCATCTGGATTATCCGCAGATCAACATTGAATTTGTGGAAGAAAACTCCATGGAGCTGGAGCAGCGTTTGGTGAAGGGAGACATTGACATCGCTCTGCTGGTGCTTCCCACAACAGACAGCCGTATCGTCTCCAAATTTGTGATGAAGGACGAGATCTGTCTCATCACCAATGCGACGCATCCTGTCATGCAGCATGTGCGCCCAAATCCGGCGGCTTCAACTTCTCAAATTCCGCAGTGTATCGATCTTCGGGATGCCATGGAATATGAATTTGTCCTGAGCGACTACGACACCATCCTGGGGCGCGAAGCCCGACGTCTCTTCAGCCGCATCAACAGGACGCCCATCACCTGCAATGAGAAGCTGTCCGCGCTCTTCGCCGCCGCCCTGAGCGCCTACGGGCAGGGTCTGGCCTTCACCTATTACAGCTCCCGGCACTATTTCCGCAATGCAGAATTTATCTCCCTGGGGGAAGAGGCCCCCTCTGTGAACCTGGGCATCGCACTGACGCCGGGAGGCTACCACTCCAAAGCCACGCTGGCCTTCGCCCGGGTACTGGAGCTGGTGCTGAAGAAGGAAGTCACGGTTTAGGCGTCATGCCGAACAATGACAACTTTGTCATTTTTTTGTCACAGTTAATTAAGCTGCCTTCATTAGAATAAGCATCAGTAAACTTTCTGATGGAGGAAAAAACTATGGCAGCAGTAATTGGTTTTTTGATGATCATCGCGATCGTGGCTCTGCTCTTAAAGGGTAAAATGTCCCCGATCGTGGTGCTGGCTGTGATTCCGTCTATCGCCGCACTGATTCTCCGCTTTTCGCCGGTGGAGGTCATGGGCTTTATTGCAGACGGCATCAAAACCACAACAAGCAACGGTATCCTGTTTATCTTTTCTGTGATTTATTTCGGTGTTCTGGCAGACTCCGGACTCTTCGATGTCATCGTCGGATGGCTGGTACGAAAAGCCGGAAACAATGTCATCGCCGTCACCGTGGTCACAGCCGTCATTGCAACCATTGCCCACCTGGACGGCACCACCGCAGTAACTGTTCTCATCACCATCCCGGCCATGTTCCCGGTTTACAAGAAAATGAAAATCGATCCTCGTATTCTTCTGTGTCTGACCGGTGCCTGCATGGGTGTTATGAACCTTCTGCCCTGGGGCGGCCCCACGGCAAGAGCCGCAACGGTTCTGGAGATGGACGCCACCGAATTGTGGCATATGCTGATTCCCCTGCAGATTGTGGGATTGCTGATGAATGTTCTTCTGGCAGTGCTTCTGGGTATGGTGGCCATCAAGCAGGGCGCCGGTCTCGGAAAGGGTGAGGACGTCGCTGCTGATGAAAAAGAGAAGCAGGAAGCAGCGGAACTGAGAAAGCCTACGCCTTACCTGGTCTTCAACTTCCTTCTGACGGCAGGCGTCATCGCTTTACTGTCCAGCGGCATCGGAAAATCCTATGTCATCTTCATGCTGGGTCTGTGCATCCTGCTGGCGGTGAACTACCCGGATCAGAAGCTGCAGGACAAGCTGATCAAGAAGCATGCACCGGCAGCATTGATCATCTCCGCCACCTTATTTGCCGCCGGTGCCATGGTCGGTGTCTTTGACGGAACCGGCATGCTGGATGCCATGGCGAATACCATCATGGCCATTATTCCAGCAGCCATGGGCAAATACATTCACCTCATCTTCGGTATCCTGGCACTGCCGCTGGGTCTCTGTGTCGGCACCGATGCCTACTTCTACGGCATCATGCCGCTGGTCATGCAGGTAGGCGAGACCTACGGTGTCGCTTCCTTAAATACAGCATTGACCATGCTTATCGGCAAGAATCTGGCCCTGATGGTAAGTCCCCTTGTACCGGCCACCTATCTGGCCATCGGTCTGACCGGCACCGAATTGAAGGATCATATGAAATTCAGCATCCTGCCCTACTATCTGGTCAGCCTTCTGATGCTCGCTTTCGGTGTCATTCTCGGCATCATAACCGTATAACCCCATTTGAAAACATCCCATTCCGCACATCCCCCTGTTTCGCGGAATGGGATGTTTTGCTATGATAGAAGAAACGCAATCACCTTTTGGCAATACGAGGGAGATCTTATGCATACAGAAAAAATTTTGGTGGTGGACGATGAGCGGGCCATCCGGCTGGCCATTCGCACTGCCCTGATGCGGGAGGGCATGCAGGTAACAGAAGCCGCTGACGGAGACGAAGCGCTGGCGCTTTTGAAGACCCAGCGCTTTCATCTGGTCATTCTGGATGTCATGATGGCACGGGTCAACGGCTATGAAGTACTGCAGACCATGCGGGCAGCCGGCGATCATACGCCCGTCATGATGCTATCCGGCAAATCCGATGAGATGGATCAGGTGCTGGGCCTGGGCTTCGGCGCAGACAGCTATCTCACCAAGCCCTTCCACACATCGGTTCTGATTCAGAACGCCAAGGCCCTGATCCGGCGCAGCCAGATCTACAGCAGCACAGACGCCGGCATCCGGCGCGGTCCCTTCACCGTGGATACGCTGAAGATGGAGTGCCTGAAGGATGGAGAACCGCTGAACTTTACCGCACGGGAAATGGCGCTCTTCCGCTATTTCATGGAACATCCCGGCCAGGTATTCACAAAGGAACAGCTGTATCGCCAGATCTGGAATGAGGCTGTGGTGGATGACAATACCATTACCGTCTATGTCAAACGCGTCCGAAACAAGATCGAGGATGATCCGAGGCAGCCGCAGTATCTGAAGACCGTTCGGGGTATCGGATATATGCTGAATTTAGAGAAATGAGAAATCACGCACAGAAGGAAACAGTATGAATGATTTTTCTGTACACAGGCGTGAGGTGCACGCCGCTTGCCTGCTGCTCCTCCTGTCTCTGACCATGGTTTTCACTGGCTTTCGCTTTTACCGTCATTATCGTGACCAGGTCATTGCCACAGAGGAAAGTCAGCTACTCACCATCGCCGGGATCATCGGTAACAATCTGAATACCTATCTGGAAGAAAAGTTAGAAGAAATCGATCTCTTTTATGCCGAAGAAGCATCACCTGCCGCAGAAAATCCATCTGAAATATTAGAGAACAAAACCGCTTATTTTCTGACCGAAAACCAGGACCTATACAATTGGATCCGTGTGACGGAAGCGAACGGGCGCTGTCTTCGGTATACGCCGGGAGAAGAGACGGCACAGGAAGACGCCGAAGCGCCGGCAAATTCTACAAACATAGAGGACCCGTATCCCACGGCCCGGATCACCGGAAAAGAGATCTCTGATCAGACCGGCTGGTACGAGCTGTACATTCAGAAGGATGTGTCTCTCGGAAACGACAGCTGCACCCTGACCTTTGCCATGAATCTGGAAACCCTGTATCAAAAGATCGTTGCACCTGTCAAGGTCGGAAGGGATGGTTATTCCAGTGTCAAGGATCAGAATATGTACATCATCATGCACCATGCCAAGGATCAGATCGGACTCGAGGCGCTGGACGACCGGAGCCGTAAATATCCGAACCTGGACCTGAGCAGCATGACTGCCTGGATTCAGAGACAGGAAACGGATGCCTCCGGAACCGGTGTGATTGATACCTATGTCTGGGACGATCCGAACCTGGCGAAGATACAGCGGGTAGTCGCCTTTCAATCCATTTATATTCAGGGAGAGCGCTGGATCATCAACTCCACCATTCCCGTCCGGGAGCTTTCCGGTCCGCTGGACAGTATGATGCGCATGCTGACGTCTAGCGCTTCCCTCTATGTTTTGCTGCTGATCATCATCACCATCACGCTGCTCAAAAATCGCTTTTTGGCAGAAACGCAGCAAAAGGAAATTGCGCATTTGAAGGCCCTCAACCAGGGCATGGAAATGCTGGCGAAGAAAAACAATGAAATCCGACACTACCAGCGCATTCAGTCCCTCGGCATGATGGCCAGCCACATCGCCCATGAATTCAACAACTACCTGACACCGGTGCTGATTTATGCAGAGCTTCTGGAAAATGATCCGAACATCTCGTCCGAAAATCAGGAAATGATCCATGAGATCACCGCTTCCGTGGATAAGGCCTCAAATCTTTCCCGGGAGCTGCTGGCATTTTCTCGACAGGACACCGGTGTACGTCTGGAGCTTCTGAATTTTACTGAAGAAGTGGAAAATGCTGTATCCCTCGTACAACAGCTGGCACCGTCCGCTATTACCGTGAAGGCCGTACTTCCAAAGGTGCCCTGTTATATTCTGGGCCGGAAGCGCATGGCCGAGCATATCCTGTTGAATCTCAGCAAAAATGCCTTTCAGGCGATGGAAAAAACGGAGCAAAAGGAATTGTGTATCCAAATGGAGGTCCTGAACGAAGATACGCTCCGTCTTCAGGTATCCGACACGGGCTGCGGCATCTCCGATGATGCACTGCAAAAGATCTTTGAGCCCTTCTACACCACCAAGGGCTCCCGTCAGGGCACCGGTCTCGGTCTCTCCGTTGTACAGAATATCATCAGCTCGGTTGGGGGAAGCATACGGGTAGAAAGCACGCTGCAGCAGGGAAGCCGCTTCATCCTGGACATTCCGCAAAGCCGTGCCGAGACCGCGGGGGATGGGCGAAAGCGCCTGCATCAGGTAAAAAAAATAGCCATTGTCTCCGGCAGGATCCGGAAAACAGCATTTCCGAAGACCCGCAAAACATTGGCTTTCTTTGTGCATCCGGCCGCCTTGATCGACCAATTCCGAAAGAACCCGTCTGCCTATGATCTGGTGATCGCAGAATACACGCTGCCCACCATGAACGGCATCGATCTCTGTGAGGTCGTACGCCGCATCAACCCGGAAACCCGGCTGATCCTGATTTCCGAGCAGAACGGGGCTGACTTCGAGTGGTATTTAAACAATGGCATGATTGACCGCTTCATGCTGACCGCGGATTTTGAAAGAGAATTTCCGGATATGCTCCGGTAGCGTAACGGTTTAACGCCGTTGCGGAGTTTGGCTGACGCAAACCTCTTCACTTCTTCTGCTTTCGCAGAAAAAGCTCTGCCATGGGCAGGTCCTCCGGGGTGGTTACCTTGATGTTCTCATAGCTTCCCGGAATGATTTTAATGCGGGCTCTGCCGAAATGTTCCACCACCATGGCATCATCCGTGATGGGCGGCAGCGCCTCTCCCGCCTTTTCGGCTTCCGCAAGCTTCCGGTAGGCACCGTACACCAGCGGAAGGGAAAAGCTCTGGGGTGTCTGCATGAGCCAGAGCTTCTTTCGATCCGGTGTCTCGCTGACGAAATTTTCCGCATCCAGCAGCTTGATGGTGTCCTTCACCGGCATGCCCAGCACCGCCGCATCATATTCTGCTGCTGCCGCCACCGAGGCGGTCAGAAGCTCTGCCGTCAGCAGCGGACGGGCACCGTCGTGGATCAGCACCAGCGGCGAGGCTGATTCTGCCGAAGCGAAGGCATTATCCTCCTCAGCAATCCGGGCTTCCTCAGACGCAATGCGCTGCAAGCCCCGCCAGACGGAATCATAGCGCTCCCTGCCGCCGGATACGATGTCCAGCAGCTTCTCCCGGCAGTCCGCCGCGTGCGCAGCCAGAAGCTCGGCCATGTAAGGAATGTCCTCATGACCTGTCACCAGCACCGTCCGGTCCACCAGCGGATGCTGACAGAAGGCACGGAAGCTGTGGAGAAACAGCGGCTCTCCTGCCAGCTCCATGAACTGCTTTTTGACGCTTGCCTGCATACGGCTGCCGCTGCCCGCGGCCAGCACGATGCCGTAAACTCTTCTTCCCTGAAACAAAGTGATCCCTCTTTTCTTCAGCGGGCACCCAGGGGAAGGTTCGGACAGGCATTCAGATCCAGTCCGCTGACATTTCCCTTGCGGTACTCATAATAGGCTGCACAGCCGATCATGGCTGCATTGTCCGTGCACAGCACCGGGCTCGGGCGGAAGAAGCGGATGCCGCGCTTCTCACATTCCTCCGACAGCCGGGTTCTGAGCTGCGTGTTGGAAGCCACGCCGCCGGCGATCGCCAGCTTGTCGATCCCCCGCTCCTGACAGAGCCGCAGGGCCCGGGAGGCGAGGGAATCCACCACCGCTTCCTGGAAGGAGGCACAGAGATCTGCCACATGGATCTCCTCGCCCTTCATCTGGGCCTTGTTGATGTGGTTCAGCACCGCAGATTTGATGCCGGAAAAGGTGAAGTCATAGGGATTGCCGGCCACCTCTCCCCGCGGGAAGGCGATGGCATGGGGATCACCACCCCGACTGGCCTTGTCCACCTTGGGGCCGCCCGGATAACCGAGTCCCACTGCCCGGGCCACCTTGTCGAAGGCTTCTCCCGCCGCATCGTCTCTGGTCCGGCCGATGATCTCGAATTCGCCGTAGTCCTTCACCAGCACGAGATGGGTATGGCCGCCGGACACCACAAGACAGGCAAAGGGCGGCTTCAGGTCCGGATTCTCCACATAGTTGGCCGAAATGTGGCCTTCGATGTGATGCACCCCCACCAGAGGCTTCTGAAGGGCGTAGCTCAGGGCTTTGGCCTCCGCCACGCCCACCAGCAGTGCGCCCACGAGTCCCGGACCGTAGGTCACCGCGATCACGTCAATGCCGTCAAAATCGGTGCCTGCCTCGGAAAGGGCCAGCGAGATCACCTCATCGATTTTCTCCAGGTGCTTCCGGGACGCAATCTCCGGCACCACCCCGCCGTACTCTGTATGAATCGCGATCTGGGAGGAAATGACATTGGACAGCACCTCCCGTCCGTTCTGTACCACCGCTGCCGCCGTTTCATCGCAGCTGGTTTCTATTGCCAGTATTCTGCAGTCCTTCATGCCTTCTCCTCTGCTTTTTCGCCGCTCTTCTCTTCCTCCTCGAAGCAAAGATCCCGGCTCCAGCCATCTCGGGCGAACTTCACCGGGAAAATCTTCCGGATCTCGTCCCGGTACTGATCCGGCCGCATCTCCGAGGGGGAATAATGGGTGAACCACATCTCCTTCGGCTGGGCCTTCTTACCGATTTCCGCTGCCTCCCGCATCATCATGTGCTTGTAGCGGCGGGCATTGTCCTGCTTCTCCG
>CAVATZ010000042.1:0-7081 GCA_963591655.1 Clostridiales bacterium | reverse complement strand
CCGGAAATGTGATCCGCATGGTAATGGGTAAAGCACATCACGTCAATGGGATTCGGGGACCAGCCCTTCTCCTTCATGGCGATCTGGGTTCCCTCGCCGCAGTCGATCAGCACATTGCTGCCGTTGCAGCGCAGCATCAGGCTCGTAAGCCAGCGATTGGGCAGGGGCATCATGCCGCCGGTGCCCAGCAAACAAACATCCAACATAATTTCTTTCCTTTATTCACAAGAGCGGAAGCGCCATAATGAGTGCATCATCCTTTGGCGCCTCGTAATAATCCTTCCTGACATATTCCTGCGTGAAGCCCTTTTTCTCGTAAAGCCGCCGCGCCGGCAGATTCCGGCTGCGCACCTCCAGATAGACCTTCGCCGCACCATGACTTCCTGCCTTCTCAAGCATGGCATCCATCAGCGCCTCACCCAGTCCCTGTCCGCGGCAGTCCTCCGCCACGCAGATATTTTCGATCTCCGCCTCCGGTCCGAGAATCCGCAGCACAGCATAGGCCACCGTTCGCTCGATTCCGTTCTTCAGGGTCCGTAGCACCAGCGGATAATCGTAAGCGCCGGCGATGGCCCGTTCAAAGTCCGTACTGCGCCACGCCATTTTTCCGAAGGCGCTTCTTTCCATTTGGATAATGTCGGCGAGATCCGACAGCTCCATCTCCCGCGGGGTCATTGATTTTCCTCCGCCTCGTTTTCGTAACCGCTGCCGCTGCCGATGATATAGTTCCGGGCAGCCAGCTTGTCCTTCGTCTTCTCTGCGCCCTCCTGGTGCACCAGCTCAAAATCCCTGAGGCCCTGCTGCTCCCGCTCCCGCTCGGCCTGGGGCTTCCGCACATAGCGAAGCTCCAGCGCATCGGAGGTACAGACTTCGCCGCGCGCCAGCATTGCCTCTCCCAGGCAGGCAATGCTGGCGGCCCGCTGCAGAAGATTCATGGGCTGCGCATAGGCATGGTCTGCCGTGAGATGGCTCTCCAGATACTCCCGATAGACCGGTACGGCATCGCCGAGAAAAACATGACGTCCCGGCTGCGCATTGATCCGCGCACAGAGCGCCTCCACAGAAACGGCCTCCTCTTCCCCGAGGAGCTGACCGTTCCGGTAGGCTGCCGTATAGACCTGCTGTCTTCTGGCATCCATGATGGGATGAATCGTATCCTCGCAGGAGGACAGGTTGAACGCCAGGCCCTCCAGGGTGCTGACCGCCGCCATGGGAATGCCGTGGGCCAGCGCCAGTCCCTTGGCTGTAGCCGCACCGATGCGAAGTCCCGTAAAGGAGCCGGGACCGGCACTGACGGCGATCAAAGAAAGCTCTGCTGTTGTCCTTCCTGTCTGCTCAAAAAGCGCTGCCACCATAGGCAGCAGCGTCTGGGAATGGGTGAGGCCGATATTGACACTGTACTCTCCCAGCACCACGCCATCCTCCACCAGTGCCGCGGAGGCCGTTTTTCCGGATGAATCGATTCCCAATGTCAGCATACACCATCTCCTTTTCCTTCCTGCAAGGTAATTCTCCGATAGTCAAAGCCCTGCGCCAGATCCTTCTCGATCCGCACCCAGCGGGCCTCCGGCGGAATCAGCTCCGGAATCTGCGAGGGCCATTCCACGATGCAGACACCCTGTCCGAAGAAATACTCCTCATAGCCGATTTCTTCCATTTCACTCGGGTCCCCGATGCGATAGACATCGAAGTGATACAGCCTAAGACGCCCGTCATATTCCTTCACGATGTTAAAAGTGGGAGAATTGACATAATCCTCTACCCCCAGTCCCCTGGCAAAGCCCTGGGTGAAAACAGTCTTTCCCACCCCCAGGTCTCCCTCCAGGCAGTAGATTTCTCCGGGCTTCGCGGCCCTTCCGAGCTGCTCACCGAAGGCGAAGGTTTCCTCCGCCGAATGACTCTCAAATACCATATCCTCTCCTAATGCAGAAAAGCCGACCCGATCCATGACGAATCGAACCGGCTTCTCTCTTGGTCCCTTTTATCCCAGCTTTGCTCTGATGGTGTGGAAGATCCGTCTGCCGGTCTCCGCCTCAAAGCGCCGCATGTTCTCGCGGAAATCCGCCTCTGACATCACATCACTAATGAAGGCAAATTCATCGGTACGGTCATTCAGCTGAATCGGCTTGAACGCACTGTCCTCATTCAGGAAGGACGCACGAATCGCCTCCTCCAGTCCGGCCGGCGTTCCCTCTACCCGCACCAGGTAACGGAAGGCATTGCTGCCCATGGGCTCAATCTGGATCATCTCCTCAGACCAGCCGATGCCCTGATACTCATCTCTGTGGCGCACCGCTGCGATCATGTCGGATACCACTGCCGAAGCGGTGGGCAGCTTGCCGGCGCCCATGCCGTAGAGCATGGTGGTTCCCAGGCAGTTGCCGACGATGCGGATGCCGTTGAACACACCGTCCACCGGGTACAGCGGATCGTTCTTGTCAATCATGATGGGCGCTACGTAAGCGAAGTACTTGTCCTCCAGCACCTGCACGGAGCCCAGAAGCCGGATGTTCAGCCCCAGCGCAGAGGCATAAGAAATGTCCATCGCAGAGATGTTCCGGATGCCCTCTGTGTAAATGTCTTCGTGCTTGCAGCGCTTGCCGGAGGCCATGGACAGAAGGATGGCCGTCTTACGGGAGGTATCGAAGCCGTCGATATCTGCCGACGGATCCCGCTCTGCATAGCCCAGACGCTGTGCCTCCTTCAGGGTATCCGCAAAGTCTGCACCGCTCTCCCGCATCTCGGTCAGAATGAAGTTCGTGGTGCCGTTCAGGATACCTGTGATCTCGGTCAGATTCTCACCGGCATAGTTGTGATGGATGGTCCGGATCACCGGAATACCGCCGCCCACAGATGCCTCGAAGTAGAAGTTGACATTGTGCTCCTTCGCAATGCTGATGAGCTTGGAGCCGCAGGCATCCACCACAGCCTTGTTGGAGGTGACCACATGCTTGTTCTTCTCAAGGCTTGCCTTGATGAACTCATAGGCCGGATGAATGCCGCCCATGGTTTCCACCACCAGCTCCACCTCCGGATCGTTCTCAATGACAGAGAAGTCATGGATCAGCTTGTCGTTGTTTTCCGGAATTTCATCCCGCAGATCCAGCACATACTTCAGCTCGATCTTCTCGCCAACCTTCCGCTCAATCTGATCCTGATTGACATGCAGCACCTCAGCAACACCGGAACCGATGGTTCCGTAACCCATAATTGCAACCTTCATTCTCGCCCTCCCTTTAGCGTCAGCCCGGCGTGCTTTCCTGCGCCAGGATCTTCACATACTGTACCTTATCCATCTTTTCAATTTCATGGATCATATCCGTAATATTCCGCGTATCACTGCGCACCTCAACGGAAATCGTCAAAGTGGCAATGCCGTTCACCGGAATGGACTGGTGAATGGTCAGAATATTGGCTCTGTATTCGGAAATTCTGGAGCAGATTTTGGAGATGAAGCCCAGCTCATCGATCATCTGCACCACAAGGGTCACCGTCTTTCCCTTGGCGCTGTCGTAAAACGGAAAAATATCATCCTTGTACTTATAATAGGAGGAGCGGGAAATGCCCGCAATCTCTGCAGCCTCCTGGATGCTCATGTTCGCTTTTTCCTCCAGAAGGCGCTTCACCTCCACCACCTTCCGGAGCACCTCCGGAAGGGCATTGGTTCTCACAACGTAATAATCCGATTCCCCTGTCATCCTGTTTTCCTCAAAGCCATGTCTTCAAAGCCGCTTACTCGCCGCCCTGAACCTTGCGATCCGGACATCCCAGCTGCATCCACTTCAGATAGCCGGTGATGAAACGATCGATGTCGCCGTCCAGCACCGCATCCGTGTTTCCGGTTTCCTCGCCGGAGCGAAGATCCTTCACCATCCGATAGGGCTGCAGGACGTAGGAACGGATCTGGGAGCCCCAGCCGTTCTCCTTCACCTCGCCGCGGATGCCGGCCAGCATGGCCTCCTGCTCCGCCTTCTCCTTCAGATAGAGCTTGGCCTTCAGCATCTGCATGGCCTTCGCACGGTTCTGCACCTGGGAACGCTCCTCCTGACAGGCCACCACGATACCGGTGGGAATGTGGATCAGTCGTACCGCCGAGGACGTCTTGTTGATGTGCTGTCCGCCGGCACCGGAGGAACGGAACACCTCCATCTTGATCTCGTCATCCCGCACCTCGATGTCAATGTCAGTCTCGATGTCCGGCATCACATCACAGGATACAAAGGAGGTCTGCCGCTTTCCCTGAGCATTGAAGGGAGAAATCCGGACCAGACGGTGGATACCGGACTCGGAACGGAGATAGCCGTAGGCATACTCGCCGTCCACCTCGATGGTGACCGACTTGATGCCGGCCTCATCGCCCTCCAGGTAATCCAGCACCTTCACCGTAAAGCCATGGCGCTCGGCCCAGCGTGTATACATACGGTAAAGCATTCCGGCCCAGTCGTTGGACTCGGTACCGCCGGCACCGGCATTGAGACGGAGAATGGCGTTCATCTGGTCATACTCACCGGACAGGAGCAGCCGGGTGCTCATGGTCTCCAGCTTCTCGGAGAACTCGTCCAGCATCTCCCGGATCTCCGGGATCACATCGGCATCGTCCTCCTCATTGCCCATCTCGATCAGCGCCTCGATGTCCTCGTAGGTCTGCTGCAGGGTCTCATAGCCCTTCACATCATCCTTCAGATGCTTGTCCTCTGTGGAAAGGCGGTTGGCCTTCTCCGGATCCGTCCAGAAATCCGGCTCTTCCATCATGCGGTCCAGCTCTACGATCCGCTTTTTCTTGTTTTCCAGATCCAGTGATGCCCCTAAGTGCGCCAGTGGCTCCTTCTTGGTGCCCAGCTCATATTTAAACTGATCAAACTCAATCATGCCTTACTCCCCTTCATCAAACCGAGGCAGTGCCGTCATTGCCTTCTGCTGCCCGATTGGCCGAAGCCTGCTGCAGCATCTGCTCATAGACCTCGCGGCCATGGCAGTTCTTGAACTTCTTGCCGGAACCGCAGGGGCACGGATCATTCGGATAAATCTTCCGCACCTCACGACGCTTCGGTGTACGGCTGCTGCTCTCCTCGCGGTTGGTGCCGGTGGGCTTCGCCACCTGCTCTCTCTCCACCTTCTGCTCAATCTTCAGGCTGTAGAGAATGCGCACAGCCTCCTCACGGATGGCTCTGGTCATCTCCTCGAACATCTCATAGCCCGTGATCTTGTACTCCACCAGCGGATCCTTCTGTCCGTAAGCCTGCAGGCCGATACCGTCACGCAGGATATCCATATCGTCAATGTGGCTCATCCACTTCTGGTCGATCACCTTCAGCAGGATCACACGCTCTGCCTCACGCATCTGCTCCGGATTCTGGAACTCGGCCTCCTTCTGCTCATAGAGACGAATTGCCTGCTCCTTCAGCATCTGCTTGAACTCATTCTTGTGCATCTTCTCGTACTGCTCTTCCGTAAGCTGAAGCTTCGGCAGCGGAATGATGTTCATAAGGGTGTCATTGAGGCCGCTGAGATCCCAATCCTTTGCGGTCTGATCCTCAGCCACGTTGGCGTCTACAGCATTGTCCACGATATCTGTGATGAACTGGATGATCATGGGACGCATGTTGTCGCCCTCCAGCACCTTCTCACGCTCTGCGTAGATCACGTCACGCTGCTCATTGTTCACCTCATCGTACTTCAGCAGGTTCTCACGAATGCCGTAGTTGTTGAGCTCGATCTTCTCCTGGGCCTTCTCAATGGCTCTGGAAAGCATCTTGTGGTGAATCTGCTCACCCTCCGGTACGCCCAGGGCCTCAAACATGCCCATCAGCTTCTCAGAGCCGAAGAGACGCATCAGATCGTCCTCCAGGGAAATGAAGAACTGAGACTGACCCAGATCACCCTGTCGGCCGGAACGGCCGCGGAGCTGGTTGTCGATTCGTCTGGACTCATGACGCTCTGTACCGATGATGTGCAGACCGCCGGCAGCTCTCGCCTCCTCATCCAGCTTGATATCGGTACCACGGCCTGCCATGTTGGTGGCGATGGTTACCGCGCCGTGTACGCCGGCCTCGGCTACGATAGCGGCCTCCTTCTCATGGAACTTGGCATTGAGGACGCTGTGCTTGATGCCCCGCTTCTTCAGCATGGACGAAAGCATTTCCGAGGTCTCGATGGCGATGGTACCCACCAGCACCGGAGCGCCGGTATTGTGGATCTTCTCGATCTCGTCCACAACCGCCTGGAACTTCTCCTTCTTGGTCTTATATACCGCATCGTCCAGATCGATTCTCTGTACCGGACGGTTGGTGGGAATGCAGATAACATCCATGAAATAGATGTTTCGGAACTCCTTCTCCTCGGTCTGGGCAGTACCGGTCATACCGGACTTCTTGTCAAACTTGTTGAAGAAGTTCTGGAAAGTGATGGTGGCCAGGGTTCTGGACTCACGCTGCACGTTCACATGCTCCTTCGCCTCGATGGCCTGGTGGAGGCCGTCGGAATAACGGCGGCCCGGCATGATACGACCGGTGAACTCATCGACGATGAGCACCTCGTCATCCTTCACCACATAGTCCTTGTCTCTGTGCATCAGGTTGTTGGCACGGAGCGCCAGGATAATGTTGTGCTGGATCTCCAGGTTCTCGGGATCTGCCAGGTTTTCAATATGGAAGAATTCCTCCACCTTCTTGACACCATCCTGTGTCAGGTTGACGGTCTTCTCCTTTTCATTCACGATGAAGTCGCCGGTCTCCTCGATCTCCTCGCCGAGAATGGCGTTGATCTTTGAGAACTCTGCGGATTCCTCGCCCTTCACCAGCTGTCTGGCCAGCACATCGCAGACCTCATAGAGCTTGGTGGACTTACCGGACTGACCGGAAATGATCAGCGGCGTTCTGGCCTCATCGATCAGAACAGAGTCCACCTCATCGATGATACAGAAGTGCAGACCTCTGAGCACCTGCTGCTTCTTATAAATGGCCATGTTGTCACGGAGATAGTCGAAGCCCAGCTCGTTGTTGGTCACATAGGTGATGTCGCAGCCGTAGGCAGCCTGTCTCTCCTCGGAGGTCATCTCGTTCAGGACAACGCCGACCTTCAG
>CAVATZ010000041.1:0-19038 GCA_963591655.1 Clostridiales bacterium | reverse complement strand
GTCAGCGGCAGTGTCAGGATGCTGAGGATCGTGGAGAGGATGACTGCGCCGGCGACGCGTTCCTCATCATAATGAAATTGGACTGCAAAAACGGAGCTGATCGCTGCACACGGGCAGGCCTCCAGCAGCAGGACCACATCGCCTGCCATGCCGAGGTCGATGCGGAAAAGCTTGTAAATCAGGAGACAGAGAGCCGGAATCAGCAGAAGCCGGACACCGATGACGGCTTCGACGGACCTGTCCCGGATCACCCGGCTTAGGTTGGAACCGGCCAGAATGATACCGGTGATCAGCATGCTGATCGGCGTATTCAGAGCACCCAGCAGGGAAACCGGCTGCTGTATCAGTGCGGGGACCGGAATCTGCAGAAGATAAA
Organism: Clostridiales bacterium; assembly: GCA_963591655.1. GTDB lineage: Bacteria > Bacillota > Clostridia > Lachnospirales > Lachnospiraceae > Oribacterium. Next base: position 18,662 of record CAVATZ010000041.1, on the reverse strand, counting down.
TGCACAGTCCCAGAACAACGGCAATGATGGCCGGGGACTTGACAATGGTTTTTGCTACCTGCTTCAGCTCCAGCTGTCCGGATACACGGGCATAGCCGAAGGTCCAGATCAGAACATTGAATACTGTGTTGTAGCTGCTCGCATAGAGGAGGCCCTCGCTTCCGTAGAGTGCCTGGATCAGCGGGAAGCCCATATAGCCCGCGTTGGAAAACATCATCGCGAATTCAAAGATTGCCCGGTTTTCCGCGCCCATACGCCTTCCGACAAGCAGCGCGATCACAAGGCCGAGCGTGATCAGAATAAAGGAATGCAGGAAAGCCAGCATGATGCCGTGAAATACCTGCGGATCAAATTCGGCAATATAGGAATTTACAATCATGCAGGGCACAACGATCGAGACCAGCAGGCTCGAAAAGTGCTGACGCGCTTCCGGCTTCAGAAGCTTTGCTTTGACGGCAAAATATCCCACCATGATCAATATAAAGAATACAACCACCTGACGAACAGAAATCAGCGCAAGCTCCATACCCACTATCCTTCCTGCTTTTAATGTGTAAGCTCTTACATCATACACTGCCCGGGCCGCCGAATCAAGAGGGACGTCAGCCCGAAAGGATTGAAAAGAATCGTTTTTTAGCGTATGCTGTTTCGTAATGGGCGCCTGGGAACGGGTAGTCGTACAGTTACGAAATGAGGATAAGAGATGATTTCAAATCAGGATATCATGAAATTCAGCAATGCAGAGTCTTATAAGCGGGGGACAATGCTCTATCGAAATGGTTATGTAGAGGATCTGGAGGTTTATCATATTGGAGAGAGCGATCATGTGGCAGCTGCTGTGCAGGGAAGCAGAGGAGGCCGTTACTTTACGATCCTGGAGCTGAATCATGATACCGGTGAATTGGAGATGAATTTTTGTGACTGTCCGGCTTCTTATAGCTATGACGGGCTTTGTAAGCACTGTGTAGCGCTGTACCTGGCATATCTGGAGTACAAGGGGAAGAACAGTCAGGGGAATAGTCAGGCGAGCTTGACGAAGATTCCTGGTGTTCGAAAGGGAATCAAAAGGCAAACATCTCAGGCGCTCTCGGAGCTGTTCCGGAAAGAGTCGCTGAAACAATCGCTTCCTGTGATGCAGAGAGATGTCTATGGAAAGGTCCGGCTGGAGCCGGAATTTCTTTTTGATGGCTACAGCATGCGGGTGGACTTCAAAATCGGCGTCAGCAGAATGTATGTCATGAAGGATGTCATGGATTTTGAAGAGCGGATGAGGCGGGAAGAGGAGTACAGTTACGGAAAGAATCTTCAGTTCTGCCATACGCTGCAGGCCTTCGAGGAAGAGAGTCGTCCGCTGGCGGAGTTTCTGCTTCATTGGACAAAAAGCTATCGCCGTTTGCATACGCACATGAGTTACGGCGGCCGTCTGATCGATTACAGTGAAAAAGTGAGAACAATGGCATTGCAGGGAAAAGAAATGGTCGATTTTCTTCTTTCCTGCGGAGAACGTGAGATCACGGGAAGTATCCTGGGTAAGCACAGTGAGCAATGGACGGTGACAAAGGGAATTCTTCCGCGAAAGCTGTCGATTCATGGCGACAAAGACGGAATTGAACTGCAGGTTTCGAAATTCACGTTTGCCGGAGAGTCAGAGGATTATAGAGTCTGTTTTCATGAGAAGCAGATCTATGTGGAGGATAAAGCGGAACTTGCGCCTGTCCTTCCCTTCCTGAACAGTATGACAAGCCTGGGGGAAAAAAGTGCCTATATTGAAAATAAAGATATTCCGCTGTTCTGTCGGGATTATCTGCCGCATTTAAAGCAATTTTATAAATGCAGCATGAAAGACTTTCAGCCGGAGGCTTATCAGCTGGAAACGGCAAAGCTGAGGATCTATCTGGATGCGCCGCAGACGAATATGATTACGGCGAAACCGGTGGCAGCACTGGAGGAAAGGGAAATCTCCCTGTACGGAACGGAAGAGCTGACGAGACGTAACTTACAGCAGGAGTCTGAGGTAAAGGAGATTCTGGAGAAGTATGCCAATGCCTTTGATGCTGCACAGGGTAGTATGGCAATTGCTGATGACGAAGAACGAATGTATGAATTTCTGACAGAAGGCATTCCACTTTTACAAGGCAAAGCCGAGGTCTTTATTTCGGATGCCCTGAAGCGCTTTGAAGTACAAAAGGCACCGAAGGTGACGGTGGGTGTCTCACTTGAGGGAAATCTTCTGGCGCTGAAGCTGACGGCAGGAGACCTTTCGCGGGAAGAACTGATTGATATTTTATCGCGCTATCACCGGAAAAAGAAGTTTTACCGTTTGAAGGACGGTTCCTTTGTGGATGCTGCGGACTCCGGATTGGATACGGTGAGGGAGCTTAAAGACGGGCTGGGGCTTACAGATCGGCAGCTGGAGGAAGAGAATGTTTCTATCCCGAAGTATCGCGCACTTTATCTGGATCATCAGCTGAAAGAAGAACCTGCGATATCCACGTGGAAAAATAAAGCGTTTCGCTCACTGATCCGGAATATGAAGACGGTAGAGGACAATGACTTCGAGGTTCCGTCAGAACTGGAGGACATTTTCCGAGAATATCAGAAGAAGGGTTTTCTTTGGCTGAAGACATTGGAATACAATGGTTTCGGCGGAATCCTGGCGGACGATATGGGACTTGGCAAAACCCTGCAGGTGATAGGTCTTTTGGCAGCGGATGCTGCAGAGCAGGATGGGGAAGCAGCTGCTGATGACAGAGCAGCCCTGATTGTATGCCCGGCTTCCCTGGTCTACAATTGGAAGCATGAATTTGAAAAATTTGCGCCGGCGCTTTCTGTGACGATGGTGACCGGAACTGCAGCGGAACGAGCACAGATTATAAAGAATGCAAGGAGTTGTGATATTTTGCTTACATCCTATGATTTGCTGAAAAGAGACATCCGGGAATATGAGGGATGTCGTTTTCGGTGTCAGGTCATCGATGAGGCGCAATATATCAAAAATCACAATACCCAGGCGGCAAAGGCTGTAAAGACGATCCAAGCGGCTTTTAAGCTCGCCTTGACGGGTACACCGGTGGAAAATCGCCTGAGTGAGCTCTGGAGTATTTTCGATTATCTGATGCCCGGCTTTCTCTATGGCTATACCAGATTTCGACAGGAGATAGAGCTTCCGATTGTGCAGAACGGAGATGCAGATGCGACGAAACGGCTGCAGAAATTGATTGCGCCGTTTGTCCTGCGGAGACTGAAAAAGGACGTTCTGACGGATTTGCCAGACAAGGTGGAGGAAACGGTGGTGGCACAGCTTTCCGGGGAGCAGCAGAAGCTGTACGACGCACATGTCAAGCGGTTGATGCTGATGCTGGACAAACAGTCCGAGGAGGAATTCCGTTCTTCAAAAATTACGATTTTATCGGAATTGACGAAGCTTCGTCAGCTGTGCTGCGATCCGGGACTGATCTATGAGGACTATAGAGGAGAGTCCGCGAAGCTGGAGCTGTGCATTCACATGCTTCAGAATGCAGTCGAGGGCGGGCATAAGGTTCTGCTGTTTTCACAGTTTACATCCATGCTGGATCGCCTGGCAGAGAGACTTTCGGCAGAAAAAATCGGGTATCATATGCTGACGGGAGCGACGGACAAAGCGAAGAGAGCAGAGCTTACTGCTGCTTTCGCAGAGGATGCAGTTCCGGTTTTCCTGATTTCTTTAAAGGCTGGAGGAACCGGCTTGAACCTGACGGCGGCAGACATGGTGATTCACTATGATCCATGGTGGAATCAGGCGGTTCAGAATCAGGCAACGGATCGGGCACACCGGATTGGGCAAAAGCATGTGGTCAATGTCTATAAGCTGGTGATGAAGGATACCATCGAGGAAAATATTCTGAAGCTGCAGGAGAAGAAGCGTGAGCTGGCGGATCAGATCCTGAACGGGGAGAATCTGAACGGCAGCGGTCTTACCCGGGAGGATTTGATAGAACTTTTGAAGGTGTGACGATGTGTCACGCTTTTGTTTAACGGGTTTCCCGGCTGCATTTTTACGACAGCAATTGATTCAACGAAACGATACATGATGAGAATAAAAAAATTGAAGGCAAGGGTAATGCTGCTGGGCGCGGCAGCATTACCCTTATTGACAGGCTGCGGCAGCAAGGCACAGCTCAGCCGCTACCAGGATTCCTTCCTGGATGTTTTTGATACCGCGTCGATGGTCATCGGCTACACGGAGAGTGAAAAGGACTTTCAGACGGCGGAGCAGCAGGCCCATGAGGCGTTGCTGGAGTACCATCAGCTTTTCGACATTTATAACGCGTATGCGGGCGTCAACAATCTGAAAACCGTCAATGATGCCGCCGGGCAGCACCCGGTTTCTGTGGATGCGAAAATCATGGAGCTTCTGAAGTTCGGGCAGGAGGTGTATACCCTGACGGACGGAAAGGTCAACATCGCGAGCGGTGCGCTGCTTTCCGTCTGGCATGACTGCCGCGAGGCCGGAATTGCGGATCCCGATGCGGCGGCATTGCCGTCGACGGAAGCGCTTCAGGAAGCGGCAAAACACATGAATATAGAAGATATGGTGCTGGATGAGGAAAATAGCACGGTGTATCTGGCGGATCCGGAGATGCGTCTGGATGTGGGCGGCATCGCCAAGGGCTTTGCGGTGGAGAAGGCGGCAGAGCTCGTGCAGGCGGCCGGGACAGAGCATTTCCTTCTGAATATCGGGGGTAATGTCAGGGTGCTGGGCACAAAGGGCGACGGCAGCAGCTGGGTATGCCCGGTGGAAAATCCGGCGTATGCCGACAGCGGAGAGGGCGAGGAATATGCGGTGGTGACGGCGCTTAAGGACCGGTCGCTGGTGACCTCCGGCGATTATGAGCGCTATTACACGGTGGATGGAAAGCGCTATCATCACATCATCGACCCGGAAACCCTGTATCCGGCGGAGTATCATCGCAGTGTGAGTATCCTGACCCGGGATTCGGCACTGGCGGATGCGCTGTCCACCGGTCTGTTCCTCATGAGCGAGGCAGACGGGCGGGCACTTCTGGAGAAGCTGAACCGGGAGAGAGGCGAGGACGACAAGGTGGAAGCCATGTGGATCGACGCGGACGGCGGGATCAGCTGTACGGCAGGCTTTTCAGATTACATACAGAAGTAGCTTGCATGATTGAATGAAAGAAATTCCGAAAAGTGCTTGACAAAGCGGAAGAATCTTTAGTATTATATGCGAGTCGCTTAGAGAGCGGCTCACACATAGGGCTATCGCCAAACGGTAAGGCAACGGACTCTGACTCCGTCATTTGAAGGTTCGAATCCTTCTAGCCCTGCTTCAAAGCAGGATGCTTTGAAAATTGAATAAATAGGGCTATCGCCAAACGGTAAGGCAACGGACTCTGACTCCGTCATTTGAAGGTTCGAATCCTTCTAGCCCTGCTTCAAAGCAGGATGCTTTGAAAATTGAATAAATAGGGCTATCGCCAAACGGTAAGGCAACGGACTCTGACTCCGTCATTTGAAGGTTCGAATCCTTCTAGCCCTGCGACAGAGACTTCCGTGAGGAGGTCTTTTTTTCTTTTCCTCGGATGTAAAAAGTATAAAAGACGTAAGATTTTTTCTATGGCTTTTTACGGCGAACGGGTGTTATAGTAGGTTGACATCAAGCGTGAAAGCAGGAGGTTGACATGACAGAATTATTTGAAAATCGCGTTGACGGACGGCGGGGGAAGCTTTGGCAGCTGATGACTGCTGTTTTCCTTTTTCTCTTTTTATTTGCGGGAAGAGCCTATGCCTACAGTGCGGCAACAACCATCGGCTCCGTGACCATCGATGCGGATACCAGGAGCAGCATACAGGTCAGCATGAGCTCTTCCAATCGGGATATGAGCGGTACAGACGGAAAGATTTATGTTTTCGAAATCAAGCCCTATCAGACGGACCTCAGCATGCGGAAGGACCCGCTGGCGTCTGCAGATGCGGCGGACCAGATGAACGTAAGCTTTAATCTGGATGCGGGCCCCGGTGAGAAGCGGCTGTACAGTGCCTTTGTGGCAGCGGTTAAGGTGGGCTCCCGCTATGAGATCGTATCGAATCGGTACTACATCACCAACCCGGAGATCCTGGCGGCCAATCAGGACGCACAGCTGAACAATGGCAAGAAGGGACTCCGTGTCGATCCGAATCTGCTGGACGATGCCCTTTCCCTGAACATCAAGCATGCGGGTGTGGACATTCCGACGCAGCGCTTCTTTGGCAGCGGCATCAGCTACAGCTTTGAAGGAAAAACCTACCAGATCAATGCATCCCTGATCAACCAGCTGGATCAGGAGGTGAAGCGTCTGTCGGATTCCGGTGTTGCGGTAACGGCCATTCTTCTGAACGGCTGGAACAAGACGGTGACGGAGCTGAATCCTGTGGGCGTATCCGAGCTGCCCACCACCCAGGCCATGTACTATCAGTTTAATGTAGAGACAGAGGGCGGCTTCCGTGCCGTGAAGGCCATGGCCTCCTATCTGGCAAAGCGCTACAACGGCAAAAACGGTCACGGCAAGATCACCAGCTGGGTCATCGGCAATGAGATCGACAACCAGTATTGGAATTACGCCGGGGATTATGACGTGTCCACCTACGTGCACAAGTTCCAGAGAGCCTTCCGTGTGTTCTATACGGCCATCAAGTCAGAGAGCGCCAACGACAATGTAATGTTCTCCATTGACCATTACTGGAACATGTATCCGGAGGCGGCACCGGTGGGCAAGTACAAGGCCAAGGATGTTGTGGAGTGGTTCAACAGCTGGGATTATGCCGAGGGACGGATCGATTGGGGTCTGGCGCTGCACCCGTACTCCTATCCGATGAGCAAGGCGGCGTTCTGGGATGATGAAGAAACCGGAAAGGTGACACAGACCGTGGATTCCCCTATCGTGAACTTCCAGAATATTCACGTGATCACAGACTTCATGCAGAATGAATCCATCCGCAATCCGAAGGGCGAGGTGCGTACCATCTTCCTGACAGAGCAGGGCTTCACCAGCACCTATCAGAACCAGAAGGATACACAGGAGGAGCAGGCAGCAGCTGTGGCCTATTCCTACTATATCGTGGAGAACAATCCCTACATCAAGGCATATCTCCTGAGCCGTCAGGAGGATTCTGCGGATGAGACCACCAGCGGTCTGGCCTTCGGTCTGTCCTATTTTGAGGGCACCACAATGATCCATAAGCAGGCCCATGAGGTGTTCAAAAATATCGACAATCCGAGCCTGACACTGCAGACCTCGGAGTTTGCAAAGTCGGTGATCGGCATTACGGACTGGAATCAGGTGATTCCCGGCTTTAAGGCACCGGGGCAGAGCTGATGCTGATTGTGTATTACCTTATTGCGGTGAATCTGATTGCCTTCCTGATGTACGGACTGGACAAGTGGAAGGCGATACATCATCGCTGGCGGATTCCCGAGGCTGAGCTTCTCTGCATTGCCCTGGTGGGCGGTGCACTCGGGGCTTATGGAGCAATGCTGGCGTTTCGACATAAGACGAAGCACCCGAGGTTTTCCATCGGCGTACCGGTCCTGATGCTTCTGTGGGCTCTGGGACTGGCGCTGTTCATATACAGCTGAAATTCAACTGAAAAAAGAGAAAGAGACGATGTGCATGGCATGCCGTCTCTTTTTGCGTTTCACAGAATGAACACAGGAATAACATAAAGCCTTCATATTTTCCGGGTACAACTATGCACGTAAAAAGAAGACAGCGGCGGAAGCTGAGGTCGGAGCATAGGAGGCAAAGAGAATGAGAAAGAACGGTACACAAACCGGCAAGGTCATGAAGACGGCATTGGCTGCTGCAGTCATGACTGTTTTTATGTCCGGAGCAGCACTGGCTGACGGCGGTCTGGAAATGAGCACGAGCTACACGGGAGTATCCGTGAAGCCGGGCGACACGGTGAGCTTTTCTCTGGATTTTGACAACAACGGCAGCAGCGAGAACGTTTCTCTGTCTGCATCAGAGCTGCCGGACGGCTTTGAGGGCTACTTCCAGGGCGGCGGAAATACGGTGAACGGCGTCTATGTCAAAAACGGCGAGAATGACAGCCTGGCAAGCTACAAGGTGACGATACCGGACAATGCGGAGGAAGGAAGCTATCCCCTGACACTGCAGGCTTCCGGCGAGTACAACAGCGACGTGCTGACCTTGACGGTCAATGTGACAAACCTGGATCTCGGCTCCAGCAAGCTGAGCACAGACTATGAGGAGCAGCAGGGCGCCAGCGGCACCAGCTTCACCTTCAACTCCACCATTCAGAACAATACGGCAGAGAAGCAGAGCTACAGTCTGTCGGCGCAGGCACCGGATGGCTGGACAGTGCGCTTTGCACCGTCCGGACAGAGCACCCAGGTATCTGCAGTGGATGTGGACGGTCAGGGCACCCAGGGACTTACGGTAACGGTGATACCCACAGACAGTGTAGAGGCCGGCGAATATGAAATACCGATCTCTGCCATCTCCGCGAGTGAGACGTTGTCCGCAACACTGAAGGTGACCATCACTGGTACCTACGATCTGAGCGTCACCACCCAGAGCGGTGTGCTGAGCTTCGACGCCAACGCCAACAAGAAAACAGCGGTAACCCTGAGCGTGGTGAACAACGGCAACATCGCCCTCAACAACATTAACCTGACGGCGCAGGCACCGACGGATTGGGACGTGGAGTTCAGCGAAAGCAGCATTGACACGCTGGAGGCCGGTCAGACCAAGTCTGTGGTGGCCTATGTGACGCCTTCGAAATCCGCCATCAGCGGTGACTATGTCATGACCATCAATGCGAAGAGCACGGATACCTCGGATACGGCGCAGTTTCGTGTGACGGTTAAGACACAGACCATTTGGGGCTTCGCCGGCATTGCGGTGATCGTGCTGATCCTGGCAGGCTTATATACAGTATTCAAAAAATACGGGAGGCACTAAATGGAAGACTGCATTATCCGTACCGAGGGGCTTTGCAAGCGCTACGGGGAGATCGAAGCGGTCCATGATCTGAATCTGTCCATCCGGCGGGGAGAGGTTTTCGGGCTTTTGGGACCGAACGGTGCCGGAAAGACCACCACGACCCTGATGCTGCTGGGGCTGACGGATCCGACGGCGGGACGCGCCAGCATTGACGGCATGGACTGTACCCGGGACTCTCTTGCCATCAAGCGGGAGCTTGGATATCTGCCGGATTCGGTGGGCTTCTACAATGACATGACCGGTATGCAGAATCTGATCTTCACCGGTATGATGAACGGCCTGAGCCGTGCGGAAGCAAAGGAACGGGCGCATGCTCTGCTGGAGCGTGTGGGCATGACCTATGCGGCAGCGCGGAAGACCGGCACCTATTCCCGGGGCATGCGGCAGAGACTAGGCATCGCAGATGTGCTCATGAAGGACCCGAAGATCATTATTATGGATGAGCCGACATTGGGCATCGATCCGGAGGGCATGCGGGAGCTGACCTCACTGATCCGGGAGCTGTCCGTGAAGGACGGACGAACCCTGTTGATTTCTTCCCACGATCTGTACCAGATCCAGCGGATTTCCGATCGTGTGGGTATTTTTGTGAAGGGCAGCATGATTGCCTGCGGGCAGATTCAGGAGCTGGGCAGGCAGCTGGAAAACGAGGGCCTGTTCATGCTGGACATTCGGGCCTCCCGGCCCGCGTCCGATGCGGATGCGGACGGCGAGATCCTGCGCGGGCTGATCCGGGGCATCCCGGGGGTGCGCGTGATCGGACGCCGGGAGGATGGCAGTCTTCATATCGAATCCAACTGCGATATTCGCAAGCCGCTGCTGGAAATGCTTTCTGCCCAGGGGTATTTGCTGGAGGAAATGCATCAGCGCGGCGGCGATCTGGATGAGATTTACAGAAAGTACTTTGAGAAGGGAGAGGATGCATATGACAGCGTCAAAGGAAGTCGGACAGATGACGGACCGATTCCGGGGCTTAAAGGAAGGCTTCAGAGACTTCTGCACAGAGCTTCATAGCGAAAAGGAGAGAAGCAATCGACAGGGCTTCCGGGTTCTGTTTCGGAAGGAGCTGGCGGATCATCTCACGAGCATCCGCTTTCTGATTCTCTATCTGCTGCTCTTTGTGGTGAGTTGCGCGAGTCTCAACGGCGCGATTTCCACACTGGCCCAGAATGCGCTGCAGACCTCGGACGGACAGACGGCGGTTTCGGATTTCATTTTCCTGGAGCTGTTCACGACATCGGGATCGGCCATCTATTCCTTCACCACATTTCTCGGCTTCCTGGGGCCGATTTTCGGCATCATGCTGGGCTTTGATGCCATCAACAACGAGCAGTCCCAGGGAACCCTGAATCGTCTGGCGGCGCAGCCCATTTACCGCGACACCATCATTAACGCGAAATTCGCGGCAGGTGCGGCGCTGGTGTTCCTGACGGTCTTTTCTCTCGGCGGCTTTCTCACCGGCTTTGGGATTCTCTTTTCCGGACTGACGCCGCAGCCGGAGGAAATCGCCCGGATCCTGCTGTTCCTGCTGCTGGCGGCAGTGTACATTTCGGTATGGCTGGCCTTCGCGGTGTTCTTCTCTGTAATCTGCCGGCATGCGGCGACCTCGGCGCTGTCCTGTGTCGCCATCTGGCTCTTCCTGACCATGTTCCTGAGCCTTGTGGCCTCCGGCCTGGCGGGTATCGTGTACCCGCTGAGCGGCATGGGGGCCCAGGTGAATGCGCTGAAGAACTATCAGCTGCAGGTGGCCTTCAACCGGATTTCACCCTATTACCTCTTCAGTGAAGCCACGACTATGATTCTGAATCCGAATGTGCGTTCCTTGAACATCATGTCTCTCCTGGAGTATCAGAAGGGCGCCATTGCCAGCTACCTTTCCTTCGGACAGAGCCTTTTGGAGATCTGGCCGCACCTGGTGGGGATGTTTGCCCTTGCTGTGGCGGGCTTTGCTCTCGCTTACATCAGCTTTATGCGGCGAGAGATTCGCGCCTGAGGCTTTACGGACGGAAGTGTTTCTGCTATGATACCAAGGTCAAAGAGCTGAGGCTCCGACGTATGCCTCGCGCATACGGAGGTTTGACAGCATAGTGCTACGGACAACAGGACCAAGGGGGAACACATGAAGGGCTTTATCAAGGAATTCAAGGAATTTGCATTTAAGGGAAATATGATCGACCTGGCAGTCGGCATGATCATCGGCTCCGCCTTCACCGCGCTGGTGAATGATCTCGTGAATGATCTGGTGATGCCGCTGATCTCTCTCGTGACCGGCAAGATCGATTTTGAAAATATGTTTATTCCGCTGGCAGGCCAGACCACAAAGGTGTATGCGGAGGCTGCAGCGGAGGGGTCCGTGCTGGCCTACGGCTCCTTTGTGACGGCGGTCATCAATTTCCTGATCATGGCCTTTGTGGTGTTCATGTTTGTGAAGCAGATGAACAAGCTGCGGAAGCTGGGCGAGAAGAAGCAGGAGGAGGCTGCGCCGACGGAGAAGAAGTGCAATTATTGCAAGACCATGATTCCCATTGAGGCGACACGCTGCCCTCATTGCACATCCAAGCTTGACGGATACGACGGAATCGATTAAGATAGCAAGGCAGAACGCACCGAGGTCGGATGCGGAGAACGAAGCAGGACGGAATGACGAAGCAGAGGATTTATGCGGGATCTTCAGGACGACCTGGAGGTCCTGATTTTTTTGCGTTGAGCGCGGGAGAATATATGTACGAATTTAAAGACAGAGTCCGTTATTCGGAAACGGATGAAAAGGGGCGGCTCAGGCTGTCGGCGCTGGTGAACTACCTGCAGGACTGCTCCACCTTTCATTCTACGGATGCGGGACTGACAGTGGAGCGGCTGATGGAGGAGAAGCGGGCCTGGCTTCTCGCCTATTGGGACATCTATGTGGACAGGGTGCCGGCGCTTTGTGAGGAGATCGTGGTTGGTACCTCACCCTATGATGTGAAGGGGGTACTGGCCAAGCGAAACTTCTGGATCCGGGAGCCGGCGGGCCGGTATCTGGTGCGGGCAGACAGTGTCTGGTTCTGCTATGATACAGAGAGGCAGCGGCCGTTGAAGATCACGGAGGACATGCTTCAGCCCTTCGGCGAGCGGCAGAATGTGCTGGCGCTGCCGGACAGCGGCCGGAAGATTGCGCTGCCGGCGGAGCTGACAGTCGGTGAGCCCGTGCTTGTGTCACCGCATCATATCGATTCGAATCATCATGTCAACAATGCGCAGTACATCGCCATCGCAGCAGATGTCCTGGCCAAGGCTGCTTTGGCGGCGGCAGCGTCCCGGAACGAGGACGGGAATGTACCTATGGAAAACGGCATTCACAGGATTCGTGCAGAATACAGCAGGGCGGCGGTGCTTGGAAATATCATGATTCCGCATATCGGAAAAACAGAGGGAGGCTATTGCGTGAGCCTTCAAAACGAAGAAGGAGAGGTATATTGTAATGTTGAAATTGGGTGAGATGCAGGTATTGACCATCATGAGAGAGAAGGACTTCGGTGTTTATCTCGAGGACGCGGACGGGGACGCTGTGTTGCTGCCGGCAAAGCAGGTACCGAACGGCAAGAAGGCCGGAGATACCGTGGAGGTCTTTGTTTACAAGGATTCCCGGGACCGCTTCATTGCCACAACAAGACGTCCCCTCATGCTGGTGGGTGAGATTGCCAAGGTGCGGGTGAGCGACGTGGGCGAAATCGGTGCCTTCGTGAACATCGGCCTCGAGAAGGACGTGCTGCTGCCCCACAGGGAAATGCGGTATGCCCTGAAGAAGGGGGACGAGGTGGAGGTTTATCTCTATGTCGACAAATCCAATCGTCTGGCGGCCACCATGTATACAAAGAAGCATGAGGAGGCCAAGCACCTCGACCAGGCAGCGGTGAAGACCTATCACTACGAGCAGAACGCGGATCAGGTGCTGAAGATCATGAATGCGAAGTTTGAGGGGCAGGTTCCCTATACCGATAAGACCGTGGATGCCGATACAGTGCAGCGGGATTTCGGCATGTCCAAGGCGGCCTTTAAGCGTGCGGTCGGTAAGCTCCTGAAGGAGGAGAAAGTCAAAATCACAAAGACCAGCATCTTCTGCATTTATTAAATGGGACATCTTGTATAAGCATGTAAAACAAATTGTTTGATTTCACAAATTCTTTTGACTATTTTCGGGAAACAGTGACGTAGAACTGCCTTGGCAAATGGAATACAATAATTTCATGAAATGCAGCACTGCTGCTGGCTGAGTTTTGCTAAGGAGAAGATATGGCAGGCGTACAACTCAAGAACATTGTGAAGAGATATCCGAACGGCTTTACGGCGGTGAAGGATTTTGATCTGGATATAGAGGATAAGGAATTTGTCGTTCTGGTGGGCCCCTCCGGCTGCGGAAAATCCACAACGCTGCGGATGATTGCCGGGCTGGAGGACATCAGTGACGGTGAGCTCCTCATCGACGGAAAGCGTATGAATGAGGTGGAGCCTAAGGACCGGGACATCGCCATGGTGTTCCAGAATTACGCTCTGTATCCGCATATGAGCGTATATGACAATATTGCCTTCGGTCTGCAGCTGCGTAAGGTGCCGAAGGACGAGATCGACAAGAAGGTCCGGGAAGCCGCGCGGATTCTGGATCTGGAGGAGCTTCTGGATCGTAAGCCGAAGGCCTTGTCCGGCGGCCAGCGGCAGAGAGTGGCCATGGGACGGGCCATCGTCAGAAGACCGAAGGTGTTCCTCATGGACGAGCCGCTGTCCAACCTGGATGCAAAGCTCCGGTCACAGATGCGGGTAGAGCTGGCGAGACTGCATAAATCCCTGGAGACCACCATCATTTATGTGACGCATGATCAGACGGAGGCCATGACCCTCGGCAGCCGCATCGTCGTGATGAAGGATGGTGTGGTGCAGCAGGTGGATACACCGGAGCGGCTTTATGACGCGCCCTGCAACCGCTTCGTGGCCGGCTTTATCGGCTCGCCCCAGATGAACATGATCGAGGCAAACTGCGAGGAGCGGGACGGGAAGTCGGTGCTCCGCTTCGCCGGATATACGCTGACATTGGATGACGGGAGAGCAGCTGTATTGAAGGCACAGGGTTATCTCGGAAAGAAACTGATACTCGGCATCCGGCCGGAGGATCTTCATGAGGCGGCAGAGGGGGAGGATAATGTCGTTTCCGCGACGCTGCGGGTTTATGAGATGCTGGGTGCGGAGGCGCTTTTGCATTTCGAAATGGGTGATGCCGACTGGACAGCCAAGGTCAGTCCGGAGCTGAAGGCGGAGGTCGGTGACGAGATCCGGCTGCGAATAGATGCGGGCAAAATTCACATTTTTGATAAGGATACAGAAAAAACCATCACAAACTGATATTGTCAGATTGATGCAGAAAACGCGGCGAGGCCATCCCGGCTTCGTCGTTTTTTTGTGTTGGAATCTTGTCAATTCGAAAAAAATATTCTATAGTTAGAAGCTGAAAGAAAACAGACTGTGACAGATTTCATGAAGAAAGCAGCGCCGGTCAGTGGTCAGGATACCGGAGAAATGGAGTTCAAATGATTTCAAATCAGATTTTACAGAGCACGATCGATTCTCTGAAGGGAATCACAAGAGTGGATATCGCGATTGCCGACGTGGACGGAAAAGTATTGGCAACCACCTTTTCCGAGGAGCAGGACATCATGGAGATGGTGACCTCCTTTGCCAGCTCTCAGGCGGATTCCCAGGCAGCCGGCGGCTTCCAGTTCTTTAAGATCTTTGATGAGCGCCAGCTTGAGTATGTTCTGGTCGCAAGAGGCGATTCCGACGACATTTATATGGTAGGAAAGCTGGCCGCCTTCCAGATTCAGACCCTGCTGGTGGCGTATAAGGAGAAGTTCGATAAGGACAACTTCATCAAGAACCTGCTGCTGGACAACCTGCTTCTCGTGGACATTTACAACAGAGCAAAGAAGCTGCACATTGACGTAGGTGTACGTCGCATCGTTTATATCATTGAGACAAAGAATGGTGCAGACAATGGTGCTCTGGAGGCCCTGAAGACTCTGTTCGCCACCCGGACAAAGGATTTTGTGACGGCAGTGGATGAGAAGAATGTCATTATCGTGAAGGAACTGAAGGCGTCCGAGAGCTACGATGATGTGGAGAAGGTGGCAGAGACCATTCTGGATATGCTGAATACAGAGGCTATGATCCAGGCGAAGATCTCCTACGGTACCATCATTCATGAGATCAAGGAGGTTTCCCGTTCCTATAAGGAAGCCAAGATGGCCCTGGAGGTCGGCAAGATCTTCTATGCAGACAAGGAAATCATCGCCTACAGCAACCTGGGCATCGGCCGTCTGATCTACCAGCTGCCGATCCCGCTTTGCAAGATGTTCATCCGTGAGATTTTTACCGAGGTATCGCCGGATGAGTTCGATGAGGAGACATTGACCACCATCAACAAGTTCTTTGAGAACAATCTGAACGTATCCGAGACCTCCCGTCAGCTGTACATCCACAGAAATACGCTGGTGTACCGTCTGGATAAGCTGCAGAAGTCCACGGGGCTGGACCTCAGAGTCTTTGATGATGCCATTACCTTCAAGATCGCACTGATGGTAGTGAAATATATGAAGTACATGGAGTCCATCGATTATTGATGTATTACTTTATTGTGAATCCGCATGCCGGTGAGGGCAAGGGGCTTCGCGTCTGGAAGCAGGTGCAGAAGCTCCTTCTTCGTATGGGAGAAGCGCAGCGCTATGAGGTCTTCGTCACGAGCAAGAGAGGAGACGCGCGGGAATTTTCCAGAAGGATCACAGAGAAATGTCGGGAGAGCCGGCATATCATCGTCATCGGCGGCGACGGCACGCTGAATGAGGCGGTGGACGGCAGCTGTCTGGATTCGGATCAGGTGTTTTTCTCCTTTATACCCACGGGCAGCGGCAATGACTTCGCCAGAGGCCTGAGGAAGCGGCTGGCACTTCGCCGGCGGCTCCGGGATATTCTGGAGGAACGGATCTGCACCCGGATGGATTACGGCGTCCTGAATGCGGAGGGAATTCATCGCCGCTTTGCGGTGAGTGCCGGGATCGGCTTTGATGCCGCCATGTTCCGGGAACTCTTTCTGGAGCAGGGGAAAATGAAGTCTGGCCTGCATTTACGGTCCCGGCGGCTTCTGTACATGTTCACCTTTCTGCGGGAGCTGAAGCGGGCAAAAAAGAGTCGGGGTTACGTGCTGCTGGACGGAGACCAGCGTATGGAGTTCAACAACATTATCTTCATCGCGGCACAGGTGCATCCCTATGAGGGCGGCTACAAGCTGGGACCTCATGCGAACTGTGCGGACGGCTATCTGGATCTCTGCATCGTCAGCACGAAGCGGAAGAGCCGGATCATCCGCATCATGCTGAATGCTGTCACGGGGCGGCACCAGAGGATGACGGGCGTGCATTGTCTGCGCTGCCGGGAGGCGGAGATTCATGTGGAGGAGCCGATGCAGGTGCATACGGACGGCGAGAGCTGCGGGGAGCTGCGGGATCTGACGCTGCGCTGTGTGCCGGGCAAGCTTCTCGTATTGGGATAAAGGACGGAGGTAGTATGAGAATCGGAACAGGTTACGATGTGCATAAGCTGGTGGAGGACAGAAAGTTGATTCTGGGCGGCGTGGAAATTCCCTTTGAGAAGGGGCTGCTGGGACATTCCGATGCGGATGTGCTGACCCATGCTGTGATGGACAGTCTGCTGGGGGCTGCGGCACTGGGCGACATCGGACAGCATTTTCCGGATACGGATCCCCGCTATGCCGGGGCAGATTCCATTGCCCTGCTGCGCGAGGTGCGGCGGCTTCTGGAGGAGGCCGGATACCGGGTGGGCAATGTTGACGCCACCATCATCTGTCAGCGGCCCAAGCTGGCGGGCTATCTTCCGGCGATGCGTGAGAATATTGCGGCAGCACTGGAAATCAGTGCGGGACAGGTTTCTGTTAAGGCCACAACGGAGGAGCACCTGGGCTTCACCGGCCGGGGAGAAGGCATTTCCACCCAGGCGGCGGCGCTGCTGCTGGAGAAGAGGGACTGATCCGATGGGACGGTCCCTTTTCCATAATCACACAAAGAACAAAAGTAAATCACAAAATAATCACATTCGCCCCTTATGATACAGGCATCAAGTGAAAAGAGTAGTATCTCTTAAGGAGGTTTTGATTATGAAACGGGCAGCGACAGTAGTGGCAAGTGCTTTGGTATTTGGTGTAGTGGCAGGCGGTTCTATGGTCGGCGTAAATGTTGCCGCACAGAAGGCAGGAGTTGTGCAGAGCGCACAGGCCGTGCAGGAAACAGAGGGTGCACAGAGCAGTGCGGCGGCGAACGAAACCGCGGCAGCGCAGCAGGAGACGGCGGCAGCAGAGGCTTCCGCGGTCAGCACGGGCTCCGTATCGGATGTGGTGAAGGAGGCGATGCCCTCTGTGGTGGCCATCACCAATATGGTGAAGTACCAGCAGAACGGCTACTCGATTTTCGGCAACTACTCATCCCAGGAGTATGAGGCACCGGCCAGCGGCTCCGGCGTCATTATCGGCAAGACGGATACGGAGCTTCTGATTGCCACCAACAACCACGTGGTGGCGGATTCCAGCTCCCTTTCCGTGACATTCTGTGATGACCAGTCCGTGGATGCGCAGATCAAGGGAACAGATGCCAGCGCGGATCTGGCGGTGGTTGCGGTGAAGCTTTCGGATATCCAGAGCTCTACATTGGATGCCATCAAGGTGATCACCATCGGCAGCTCGGACGACATTCAGGTCGGTGATCAGGTGGTGGCCATCGGCAATGCACTCGGCTACGGTCAGTCTGTGACCACCGGCATCATTTCCGCAAAGGATCGTGACGTGGAGACCAGCTCCGGCACCGAATCCGGACTGCTGCAGACGGATGCCGCCATCAATCCCGGCAACTCCGGCGGTGCGCTTCTCAATATGAAGGGTGAGCTCATCGGCATCAATGTGGCGAAGTACAGTTCTCAGGACGTAGAGGGCATGGGCTATTCCATTCCTTCCTCCAAGGCTCAGAGCATTCTGGACAGCCTGTCCAGTCTGACCACGAGAGACGAGGTACCGGAGAATGAGAGGGGCTATCTCGGTGTGCAGGTGAAGAACATCGACAAGACCACATCCCAGAGCTTTGATATGCCCCAGGGCGTCTTCATCTATAAGTTCACAGAGGGCTCCAGCGCCGAGAACTCCGGTCTGCAGGAGAAAGACATTATCACAAAGCTGGATGGTCAGGGCGTGACGGATTATGATGACCTGAAGACACTGCTGGCCAAGTATCGTGCCGGTGAGTCTGTGAAGGTGACGGTACAGCGTCAGGACGGCAGCGGCAAGTACCAGGAGGTTGAGGTGGATGTGACACTGGGCTCCAACCCGTCTGCATCCTCTGATTCCGGCAGTACGGACAACAGCCAGAGCAATTCAAATTCCGATTCCCAAAATCCCTTCCAGAAGGGCAACGGCCAGAACGACGATTCCGGCAATTCCGGAAATGACCAGAACGGCTCGGATCAGGGCCAAGGCAGCGGAAACGGAAACAACAACGATGAGCTGTGGAAGGAATTCCAGAAGTTCTTTAACCAGTATCAGAGATAATGGCGCCAAGTGTCAGAAACCGCATAAAA
>CAVATZ010000040.1:16547-19148 GCA_963591655.1 Clostridiales bacterium | reverse complement strand
CGGGTCGTGCGATTTTTCGCACGGCCCGATTTTGCGTTTTTCAACATTGAACTACGTTTTTTACTTCGCCGCATCCTTCTGTCGACGGTTGAGGTAGATGAAGAAGCCCACATTCAGTACGATGCCCACGGCGGTGGAGCAGGGGGCTGCCATACCGATCTTGGTGAGGCTGGCGTTCGGCGCGCTGCTCATGACATAGGCCAAGGGGAGACGCACCAGAAGGGTCTGCACCAGTCCCTGGAACATTACCCAGACGGTATGCTCGCTGCCGTTGTAGAAGCCCACCATGCTGAAGAGCACGGCAGTCACAATGGCCTCCGGGGCGAAGCCCTTGAGATAAGCGAAGCCATTTTCGATGACCGCGGGCTCTGTGGTGAAGATGTTGCAGAGCAGATCACCCTTCAGGAAGACCAGCGTGCATACAATACAGCCGATGACCAGTCCCACGGCAATGCCGGTATACATGGACCTTTTGGCCCGCTTCATGTTGCCGGCGCCGATGTTCTGGGATACGAAGGAGGCCATGGACTGCATCAGAGAGCTGGGGATCAGCATGACGAAGTTCACCAGCTTGCAGGCCACGCCGTAGCCGGAGGAGGCCTCCAGACCGAGGCGGTTCACAAAGGCACAGAGCGCCAGGAAGGACATCTGGGTCAGGAACTCCTGGAGCGCCAGCGGCAGACCGATGAGCAGGAAGCGCTTGCACTGGGCATTCAGGCGGAAGTCCCGGAGGCTCAGACTGAAGGGCAGCTGCTTCTTCAGAAGCATCACCACGGCGCAGACCACGCTGACGGCCTGGGCGGCCACAGTGGCCAGTGCTGCACCGGCGGCATCCATATGCAGGCCGGCCACCAGAAGCAGATCGCCGAAGACATTGACGATGCATGCCACCAGCACGAAGAGGAGCGGTGAGCGGCTGTCGCCCAGTCCGCGGAAAAGGGCGGAGAGCATGTTGTAGGCCACGATGAAGAAGATGCCGCTGCCGCAGATTTTTACATAGCTTTCTGTCAGGTCCAGGGCCTCTGTCGGAGCCTGCATCAGTACGGAGATAGGGCGGGCGCCGAAGACCATCAGGATGAAGAGGAGCACGGACAGGATCAGGAAGACAATGCTGGCGCCGCCGATGACGTCCGGGATCTGCTTGGGACGCTGCTCCCCGAGGTAGCGGGCGATGAGTACTGTGACACCCATGGCCAGCTGGGTTACCACGAAGGTTACCAGATTCAGTACCTGGCTGCCGGTGGATACGGCAGAGAGGCCGGAGGTGGAGCCGAAGCGGCCCACCACCAGAAGGTCCACCGCACCATAGGCGGCCTGCAGTGCCAGCGCGCCCAGCACCGGCAGCATGAAGAGCAGCAGTTTATGCAGGATGCTGCCCTTCGTAAAGTCACTTTTTTCATTCGTTGTCAAGAATGTGCCTCCTTTCGGACATGATACGGTAGAGTGTTTGGATGGTTCGGATCATACAGGCTGCGTCCGCCTCCGGGATTTCTTCCATATAAGAAAGCATCCGGCTGAAATATTCGGCATTGTAGCGTTGGGAAAGCTGCTTTCCCTTTTCTGTGGCCGTGAGGTAGGTGATGCGGCCGTCCTCCGGGGAGGTATGCTTTTCCAGATAGCCCCTTTCGGTCATGGACTTCACGGTCCGGGTGACACCCGGGCGGGGAATGGACAGGGCCTCACTGATGTCCGATACCTTAACCCTTATGCCCTGCTGCTCCAGCTTTTCCACCACCTCCAGATACTGGATGTAGGAGGAAGCCACATCGGCAGGCAGGGGCGGCAGCAGATCTCTGGCCCGCTTGGCCAGATAGCAGCTGTCCATCATTTGCTTGATCAGCGTTACCGTCATGTTGTTCTCCGTTGTCTGTTATCATCGATAATTACCGTGGGTAATTATAGGCGGCAGGCGAGGGAATGTCAAGAGCGGAGCAGGATTCCTGGGTACGACCGATTGGCATTGACAGGAGGCGGGGGCAACATTATAATTCAAGGGTATGCGCGGGCATGGCGGAATTGGCAGACGCGCCAGATTTAGGTTCTGGTGGGAGACCGTGCAGGTTCAAGTCCTGTTGCCCGCAGAGAAAATCTCCTTTTGCAGTGATGCAGAGGGAGATTTTTTTTGCTTGTTGTGGTATAATAAAAATCTTCTATAAGAGGGAGGTGCAAAATGGACGAACTCAGAGAACTGATCAATAAGGCGCTGGAGGCACGAAAGGCTGCCTATACGCCCTATTCTCATTTTAAGGTGGGCGCGGCACTGCAGGCCGCAGACGGCCGGATTTTTCAGGGCTGCAACATCGAGAATGCAGCCTACACGCCGTCCAACTGCGCAGAGCGGACCGCCTTCTTCAAGGCCGTCAGCGAAGGCGTCTATGATTTTCGGCGGATCGTGATCGTGGGCGGCGCAGAGGATGAGGAAAAGCTGCAGATCTGTGCCCCCTGCGGCGTCTGCCGTCAGGTGATGGCGGAGTTCTGCGACCTGGAGGAATTCCGGGTGATTCTGGCAGCCTCGCCGGACAGCTACGAAGAGTACCGGCTTCGGGATCTTCTGCCGAAGGCATTTACCCCTGCCCGCCTGGGGAAAAAGGGCGGCATGCA
>CAVATZ010000040.1:0-16357 GCA_963591655.1 Clostridiales bacterium | reverse complement strand
AACATGCTGGGCTATACCGGCACCTATAAGGGCAAGAAGGTTTCCGTCATGGGTGGCGGCATGGGCATGCCCTCAGTGGGAATCTATACCTATGAGCTCTTCAATTTCTACGATGTCGACAACATTATCCGTATCGGCAGTGCCGGCAGCATTCAGGAGAACGTGGATCTGAAGGACGTGGTCATCGCCATGGGTGCCTGCACGGATTCCAACTACGCCAGCCAGTTCGAACTGCCGGGCACCATCGCACCCATCGCGGATTACGGGCTTCTGGAGAAGGCGGTACAGGCCGCACGGAATCTTGGTGCGCAGGTGAAGGTGGGTAATGTCGTCTCCTCCGACATTTTCTACGATGCCCGCTCTGACGTGAACCAGAAGTGGGCGAGCATGGGTGCCATCTGCGTGGAAATGGAGGCGGCAGCCCTGTACCTCAATGCTGCCAAGGCCCATAAGCATGCGCTGGCCATTCTGACTGTTTCCGACAATCTCGTGAAGGGCGGTTCACTCAGCGCCGAGGAACGCCAGGAGGGCTTCCACCAGATGATGGAAATTGCCTTGGAGTTAGCATAACGGGGTGAGCGACAGCTTGGCTGGCGGGCCCCCATTGGGGAGCCTTTAGCAAAATAACCCATAAAGCAGGAGAAAATACATGATCAACTATTCAGAAACCTCCCGTCTCTACCACATCGATGTGGAGCCGGGAGCTGTGGGAAAATATGTGATTCTGCCGGGCGATCCGAAGCGCTGTGCGAAGATCGCAGCCTACTTCGAGGATGCGAAGCTGATTGCGGATCACCGGGAATATGTGACCTATACCGGAAAGCTTCTGGGCGTACCGGTATCGGTGACCTCCACCGGCATCGGCGGCCCCTCCGCCTCCATTGCCATGGAGGAGCTGAAAATGTGCGGCGCAGATACCTTCATTCGCGTGGGTACCGCCGGCGGCATGGATCTGGATGTGGAGGCCGGTGATGTGGTCATCGCCAACGGCGGCATCCGCATGGACGGCACCAGCAAGGAGTATGCGCCGCTGGAGTGGCCTGCCGTGGCGGATTTTGAGGTGACCACCGCCCTGAAGCAGGCGGCGGATCAGCTGGGCATCCGGAACCACGTGGGTGTGGTGCAGTGCAAGGACGCTTTTTACGGACAGCATAAGCCGGCAGAGCTTCCCAACAGCTATGAGCTCATGAACAAGTGGGAGGCCTGGAAGCGGCTGGGCTGCAAGGCATCGGAAATGGAGAGCGCAACTCTGTTTACCGTAGCCGCCTATCTGCGGGCCCGCTGCGGTGCGGTGCTGTTCATCATGTCCAACCAGGAGCGCCTGAAGGCCGGCATGCCCAATACCATTGAGCATGACACAGACAAGGCCATTCGGACCGCTGTAGAGGCCATCAAGCTTCTGATCCGGCAGGATCAGGCGAAGGATTGAGTCTAAAGAAGCGGAAAAGAAAGAAGTTTAGAGATGAAATATAAGAGAATATTTGCAATTGTACTGGATTCTCTCGGCATCGGCGGTGCCGGAGATGCGGCGGATTTTCAGGACAGCGGTGCCGATACCTGGGGACATATCACCGAGCGGGTGCCGAACATGCAGGTGCCGCATTTGCAGAAGCTGGGCATTGCCGATCTGAAGCAGCTGACCGGTATTGCGCCCACCGGCAAACCGGCAGCGGTATGCCTTAAGCTGAATGAGGCCTCCCGGGGGAAGGACACCATGACGGGACACTGGGAGATGATGGGACTGAAGACTGTGAAGCCCTTCGTGACCTTCACGGAGCATGGCTTTCCGCCGGAGCTGATTGCTGAACTAGAGGCCCGGACGGGTCACAAGGTCATCGGCAACAAGGCCGCCTCCGGCACGGCCATTCTGGATGAGCTGGGTGAGGAGCAGATGCGGGATCACAGCATGATCGTCTACACCTCGGCGGACTCCGTGCTGCAGATCGCAGGACACGAGGATCCGCAGTACTTCGGTCTGGACGAGCTGTACCGCTGCTGCGAGATCGCCCGGGAAATCACCATGAGGGACGAATGGAAGGTGGGCCGTGTCATTGCCCGCCCCTATGTGGGGGAGAAGGCCGGTGCCTTCAAACGGACCGCCAACCGGCATGATCTGGCGGTGAAGCCCTTTGACCGCACCGTATTGAATGTGCTGAAGGATGCGGGATTCGACATGATCTCCATCGGCAAGATCAGCGACATCTTCGTCGGCGAGGGTGTCACCGAGGCCATCCATTCCGTCAGTTCAGTGAACGGCATGGAGCAGACGATTGAAGAAGCTGAGAAGCATGACTTCACCGGCCTCTGCTTCGTGAACCTGGTGGATTTCGATGCGCTTTGGGGACATCGGAGAGATCCGGAGGGCTATGCCGCTGAGATCGAGCGCTTCGATGTGAAGCTTGGGGAGCTCATGAAGGTGCTGCGGCCCGATGATCTCCTGATGCTGACAGCAGACCACGGCAATGATCCCACCTATCGGGGAACGGACCATACCCGGGAGCAGGTACCGCTTCTTATTTATAATGAGAAGCTGCAGGGCGGCATTCTGCCGGAGGAGAACAGCTTTGGTGTCATCGGTGCCACCATCGCAGATAACTTCGGACTGGAATTGCCGGCGCACTGCATCGGAACCTCCCTTCTGGAGAAGCTGTGATGCGTGAAACAGAGAAGATTCTGAGCCCCGGGGCTGCCGCGAAGCGGCGGCCCCGGCGGCTGTTGTCAGAGGAAGAGCGGTGGATGCGGGAGGCCATCCGGGAGGCTCGCCGGGCACTGCGGGGCGGTGACGTCCCCATCGGCTGCATCATTGTCTACGACGGAAAAAAGCCGGGCAGCAAGGCGGATCTTAATGCGGAGGCCCACGGCATCCTGCCGGGTACCATCATCGGCCGCGGCTATAATCGCCGGAATAAGGACAGAAATGCGCTGATGCATGCGGAAATTCTGGCCATCCAGCGGGCCTGCCGGAAAATCGAGGACTGGCGTCTGGAGGACTGCACCATGTATGTGACGCTGGAGCCCTGCCCTATGTGCAGCGGCGCCATCATTCAGGCCCGGGTGCCCCGGGTGGTCATGGGGGCCCGAAACCAGAAGGCAGGCTGCTGCGGCTCGGTTTTGAATATGCTGCAGCAGCCGGGACTCAATCATCAGGCAGAGCAGAAGGACGGCATTCTGCTGGAGGAATGTCAGGAACTTCTGGCCATGTTTTTCCAGAAGCTCAGGAGGTAGGAAAAGGGATGAAGGGACGCTGCATTATCGTGGGAGCCGGAGATTTCTACGGCTTTCCCTTTTCGCGGACAGAAGAGGATTATCTCATTGCGGCAGACGGCGGCTATGCGCATCTGAAGCCGTTGGGGATCCGGCCGGATCTCCTGGTGGGAGACTTTGATTCCATGCATATCCCGGGGGTGGCTGGTGTGACCGGGCCGGTTTCCGGGCTGTCCATCTTTGCAGACGCGGAAAAGGCGGAATATATCCACCACCTGGAGGCCCGCGAGTATGAGGGCATCGAAACCCGGGTCATTGATCCGGTAAAGAACGATCCGGATCTTCTGGCCTGCATCCGCATCGGCCTGGAAAAGGGCTATGAGGAATTTCATCTTCTGGGCGCCGCCGGGGGAGAGCGCATTGACCACAGCATCGCCAACTTCCAGCTGCTGGGCTTTCTGGCCCGGCGGGGATGCCATGGCTATCTCTACAGTGCACACCAGGTGGTTACCGCCATTGCCAATGAAGGCGTATCCTTTCCGCCGGAGCAGAAGGGCTATTTTTCGGCCCTGGCGCTTTCGGATACCGCAGAGGGCGTGACAGAGCGGGGCTTTAAATACGTGGTGGAGGATGTCACATTAAACAACAGCACGCCCACGGGACTCAGCAACGAGTTCGTCGGCAGCGCCGCCGACATTTCCGTAAAAAACGGTGTGTTGCTGCTGATTTATGAGCATTCTGTGAAGTCGTAGATTGCCCTTGAATAAAGAAAAGGCATTTGTTATAATCCAAATAGCAGAGAGTTGCTGGGGCGTTCGAGTCTGCACAAATTGAACCTACAAATTTGACATACGGGATTCCTATATCGGTGATATTGATATCATGCCTTCCTTCTGGTAAAGGACCTTAGATATATCCTTGCGGAGACCCACCTGGCTGAGCGCTAGGAGTCAAGCGTGTAGTACGGCGTTCTGGTTCCTCTGTATTGAGTGAAATGAGAGGCTCCGCATCCTTCGATGTGGGGTCTTTTATAATATTCACCTGGCGTACAGAAAATGTTTAGGGGGCTTTTCTGTACTGCATTCAAACACGCAGAAAGGATTGCTATGAAAAAAGAAAACTGGGAGAATCAGATTCGTTGGGGCGTCACTGCCTTCGTGGTCAGCGCGGCTGCGGTGGGTGTCGTTTACCTGATTTTTCACATCAGCGGAGCGGTCGGCGCGCTGAAGAAGCTGCTGTCCATCCTTGCCCCCATCATTTACGGCGCTGTGTTCGCCTATCTCATGTGTCCCATCTACGATCGCGTTAACCGGAGCCTTCAGGGCCTCTTTTCGAAGAAGGGAGAGCCGGGCGCGCACCAGATGTTCTGCCGCAGCATTGCTACGCTGATTTCCGTTGTGGTGCTGATCTTTATCGCTGCCGGTCTGGTTTCCATGATCATTCCGGAGATGGTCCAGTCCATCACCAACCTTGCCAATACGCTGCCGGATAACCTGGCTGCCTTCTATGAGGAAACGGCGGTGAAGCTCGCCGACTATCCGGAGGCCCGGCAGCTGCTGGAGCAGGTTTATTCTCAGGCAGAGGCCGTGATCAGTGGCTTCCTGAAGGATACCCTGTTCCCCAATATGAAAAACATCATGGCATCCCTGTCTGTCGGCCTGTGGTCCGCCTTTGTCTGGCTCAAAAACATTCTCATCGGCCTCATCGTCATGGCCTATCTTCTGAATATGAAGGAAAAGCTTCTGGGTCAGACGCGGAAGCTGATCTTTGCCGTCCTGCCGGTCAACTGGGCCAGGGCTGTGATCCGGGAATGTGAATTTGTCAATCGGATGTTCGGCGGCTTCATCGTCGGCAAGGTGGTGGATTCCGTCATCATCGGCATTCTCACCTTCGTGGTGCTGAGCTTCATGCAGATGCCCTATACCATGCTGGTTTCCGTGATTGTGGGCGTCACCAATGTGATTCCCTTCTTCGGACCCTTCATCGGAGCGATTCCCTGCTTTGTGCTGATCCTTCTGGCGAGCCCCATCAAGAGCCTCTACTTCGCAGTGGCAATCCTGGTGATTCAGCAGCTGGATGGCAATGTCATCGGCCCGAGAATCCTGGGCGATTCCACGGGACTGTCCAGCTTCTGGGTACTGTTCTCTATCCTGCTCTTCGGCGGTCTCTTCGGCTTCGTGGGCATGATTATCGCTGTGCCGCTCTGGGCGGTGATTCTGAATCTGATTTCCCAGCTGGTGAACCGGGAGCTTCGGAAGAAGCAGCTGCCCCTGTGCTCAGACGAGTATCAGCGCGTGGAGGAAATGTAGGCACTGGGGAATTGAAAAATCAGAAATCTATGCGTATAATAGGGCTGTTCTGTGCCTTGGGCGGGTTTCGTCCGGCGCAATGGTATGATTAAAGGAGAATAATATGGCAACATTACTGGAAACTTGGCGAGTTCAGGCCTACGGAAACGGCCTTTCAAAGGCAGAGCAGGAGCAGCTCTGGCAGAATTATTTCGCAATGGAGAAGACCTTCTATGAGGAGGTTCTGACTGATCCCTCCCACGTTTTCGAGGGAACCGTAAAGGAGCTGGCAGAGCACTTCCACATGGATGTGTTCCATTTCACCGGCGTGCTGGACGGCATCAACGAGTCCCTGAAGGACTATGAGAACCCGATCGAGACCATGGACGAGAACACGCAGGTCAAGATCGAGATCGACCCGGAGAAGCTCTACTACAACATGGTAGCCGCGAAGGCAAGCTGGCTCTACGGCCTTCCCCAGTGGGACAGCATCCTGAGCGATGAGCGCCGCACCGAGCTCTACAAGGAGCAGAAGAAGTCCGGCACCGTACGCCGCGAAACCAAGAAGATCTACCCGAATGACGCCTGCCCCTGCGGCTCCGGCAAGAAGTACAAGAAGTGCTGCATGCGGAAGGACCAGGAGATGGAGCTGAAGGCCCTTCAGGGTGAGGCATAAGGATGGCGGACAACTATGTGATTCGTGCAACGGCGGCGGAAGGACAGATCCGTGCCTTTGCATGCACCACCAGCGGCGTCTGTGAGGAGCAGCGCCGGATCCACAATACCTTCCCCATCTGCACCGCTGCGGTGGGCAGACTCATGAGCGCCGCTCTGATGATGGCGGTGGACATGAAGGGGGAGAAGGATCTCCTGACGCTGACGGTGAAGGGTGACGGGCCGCTTCGGAGCATGACGGTGACGGCGGACGCCCACGGCCATGTGAAGGGCTATTGTGCGAATCCCAATGTGATGCTGCCGCCCAATGCGGCAGGACATTTAAATGTCGGCGGCGCCGTAGGCAAGGGAACCCTTTCTGTGATCCGGGACATCGGACTGAAGGAGCCCTATGTAGGACAGACCGCACTTCTGACCGGAGAAATCGCGGAGGATCTCACCTATTACTTCGTTACCAGTGAGCAGGTGCCGTCCTCTGTGGGACTGGGCGTTCTGCTTTCCCGGGATAATGTTGTCAGCCAGGCAGGCGGCTTCATTATCCAGCTGATGCCGGGAGCCTCAGAGGAGGTGATTTCCGCGCTGGAGACACGCCTTTCCGAGGTGCATTCCGTCACATCCATGCTGGATCAGGGCATGAGTCCGGAGGACATTCTCGAGCAGATCCTGGGGGACATGCAGCTGGAGATCAATGACCGCCAGGAGGTCAGCTATCACTGCGGCTGCAGCCGGGAGCGCGTGGAGCGGGCCCTGATTTCCATCGGTAAGGACGAGCTGAAGAGCCTGATCGATGAGGGTAAGCCCCAGGAGGTAAACTGTGACTTCTGCGGAAAGCATTACCTCTTCACCGGCATCGAACTGAAGGCTCTGTATGAACGTTCCAGATAAACGGAATAAGCGGAGAAGATTTTCTTTTTCAATTGACGCAGGGAAACCTTTATGCTAATATCCAAATTGCTGCGGCAATCAGGCGGCAGTAGATTTTGGAGGTATTTCTAATGAAGGGTACAGTGAAGTGGTTTAACAACCAGAAGGGATATGGCTTTATCTCTGATGAAACAGGTAAGGACGTATTCGTGCACTATTCAGGACTCGTAGGCGACGGCTTCAAGTCTCTGGAAGAGGGCCAGGCCGTTGAGTTCGAAGTCGTTGACGGTGCTAAGGGACCGCAGGCAACCAACGTAGTAAAGCTTTAATTTTTCTGTTGGATTGTACCTTATTGTATAAATAAGATGCCGGGAGGAAACGAACGGTGTCTGCTGCAACAAGCGTGAATCGAAGAAAAGACGAAGCGAGCAGTATCCATTTGGGTACTGCTCTTTTTTTGGAGGTAAGAACGATGACCAACAACGCAGCTAAGCGGGTGAGTCTCTACGGCCTGCTGCTGGCCCTGAGCATGGTGCTGAGCTATGTAGAAGCGATTCTGCCGGTGAACATCGGAATTCCGGGGGTGAAGCTGGGCCTGCCGAATCTGGTGACGGTGACAGGACTCTACAGTCTGGGCGTTGTGCCGACGATGCTGATTAGTTTCCTCCGGATTCTGCTGGTTTCGGCCACCTTCGGCAATGCCATGACACTCTGCTATTCCCTCAGCGGCTTTATCCTGAGTCTCGTGGCCATGCTGCTGCTCCGGCGGCTGGGCGGCTTTTCCTCCGTTATGGTAAGTATCTGCGGCGGTGTCATGCATAATGTCGGGCAGCTTCTGGCGGCGGTTTTTCTGCTGCATTCCTCCGTCCTTCTTTATTATTTTCCGGTGCTTCTGGCGGCCGGTATGGCTGCCGGTGCGGTCATCGGTCTTCTGGCGGGGCTTGTGCAGCAGCGCATACGGCATTTCCTCAGTAAGCTGTGAATGCGCTCTTCTCTTGACAAGCGGAAAAAGCCGGATATAATTTCTATCAAGGTTGCATAAGTATGCAAGCCTTTTTTGGAGAGGAGAGTAAGATTATGAAGAAGATGACAGCCATCGCAATGGCAGCATTTGCTGCACTGACAGTGACCGCCTGCGGTTCAAGCAGCACAACAAGCACCACAGCGGCAGCAACAACTGCAGCAGCAGAGGAGACAGAAGCAGCAACTACCGCAGCAGGAACCGAGGCCGCTGCAGAGGAGACAGAGGCAGCAGGAGATTCCTCCTATGCAGGAAAGACCCTGATCATGGCCACCAATGCAGAGTTCCCGCCCTATGAGTATCATGACGGCAACGAGATCGTGGGTATCGATGTAGAAATCGCCCGTGCCATCGCAGAGCAGATGGGCGCTGATTTCGAGGTTTCCGACATTGCCTTCGATTCCATCATCCCGGCAGTACAGGCAGGCAAGGCGGATTTCGGTGCAGCCGGCATGACCATCACTGAGGATCGTAAGACACAGGTTGATTTCTCCGACAGCTATGCAAGTGCAGTACAGGCAGTTATCCTGAAGGAGGATTCCGATATCACAAGCATCGATGATCTCCAGGGCAAGGTGATCGGTGTTCAGCAGGGAACCACCGGCGACATCTATTCCACAGATGATTTCGGTGAGGACAATGTACAGCGTTTCCCGAAGGGCGCAGATGCCGTAACCGCACTGCAGACCGGCAAGGTAGACGCCGTGATCATCGACAACAACCCGGCAAAGGTTTTCGTGGAGCAGAATGAGGGTCTGAAGCTTCTGGATTCTCCGTATGCAGAGGAGAATTATGCAATCTGCGTAAAGAAGGGCAACACAGAGCTTCTGGACGGCATCAACGCAGCCATTAAGGAGCTGAAGGATTCCGGCAAGCTGGATGAAATTGTTGCAAAATATATCACAGCAGAGTAAAGTATTATCATACAGTGTGATGGCAGGGTGGCGTCGCTTCGGCGGCGCCATTTCTGCGATAAAGGGGAAATGTCGGCTGCGGCAGGAATGGAGGGCACAGCGTGAGTATCAAAGAGAAACTGTACATGAATCTGGTGAAGGATCAGCGGTGGCTGTATCTGGCGAATGGCACGAAGAATACGCTGATCATAACGGCCTTCGCCCTGCTGATCGGTGTGATTGTGGGATTTATCATTGCCGTTATCCGGGCAACCCATGACAAAACCGGGAAGCTTAAGCTTGCGGATGCGGTTTGCCGTCTGTATCTTACGGTGATTCGCGGTACGCCTTCGGTGGTACAGCTGATGATTGCCTACTATTGTATTTTTACGGCCCGTTTCTTCACCGGCATTTTCGTGGCCTCCATTGCCTTCGGCCTGAACTCGGCAGCCTATGTGGCAGAGATCATCCGCTCCGGCATCATGTCCATTCCCAACGGACAGATGGAGGCAGGACGGTCCCTGGGCTTCAATTACAATGAGACCATGCGCTTCATTATCATGCCCCAGGCGCTGAAGAATGTGCTGCCGGCCATTTTCAACGAGTTCATCGTTCTGATCAAGGAGACCTCCGTGGCCGGTTACGTGGGCGTGCAGGATCTCACCAAGGGCGGCGACATTATCCGGTCCAGAACCTATGACTCCTGGACCTCTCTCCTGATGGTGGCCTTTATCTATCTGATATTGACGCTGGGCCTCACCAGACTGGAAAAGCGTTTTGAAAGGAGAATGAGACAGAATGAGCGATAAGACATACGAAAAGGGTGATGTACTCATTGATGTGCAGCAGCTTTCAAAGCGCTTCGGAGAGCTCACGGTGCTGAACAACATTTCTACAAAGATCCGGAAGGGAGAGGTGGTCTGTGTCATCGGCCCCTCCGGTTCCGGAAAGTCCACCTTTCTGCGCTGCCTGAACCTGCTGGAGACACCCACGGACGGCCATATTCTGGTGGAGGAGAAGGATATTACGGATCCGAAGGCAGATGTGGATAAGCTGCGGCAGAAGATGGGCATGGTGTTCCAGCAGTTCAATCTTTTTCCGCATATGAGCATTCTGGACAATCTGACGCTGGCGCCGATGAAGTTGCTGCACCGCAGCAAGGCCGAGGCGGAGAAGGAGGCCCTGGAGCTGCTGGAGCGTGTAGGACTGCGGGAAAAGGCACAGAACTTCCCCCTGCAGCTTTCCGGCGGACAACAGCAGCGTGTGGCCATTGTGCGGGCGCTGGCCATGCATCCGGATGTGATGCTTTTTGATGAGCCCACCTCCGCGCTGGATCCGGAGATGGTCGGCGAGGTGCTGCAGGTTATGAAGCAGCTTGCCGAGGAAGACATGACCATGGTGGTGGTTACCCACGAGATGGGCTTTGCCCGGGAGGTGGCAGACCGCGTCATGTTCCTGGAGGGCGGCAACTTCGTGACAGAGGCTGCGCCGGAGGAATTCTTTGCGCATCAGGACAATCCTCGCCTGAAGGCGTTTCTTTCTAAGGTATTATAAGAAGGCTTGAAGATTTTCGGCCGTCGTGCTAGAATGAGTTGGCAAACGTGAGTTTGCTGACTCATTTTGCGTTTATCACAATGGGCTGAGCGAAAGCAAGGCCTTCCTATTTCCAAGTGAGGTTTTCAGAAATGGAAAAGAAATACATCAAGATCCGGGGTGCCAGCGAGCACAACCTGAAGCACATCGATCTGGACATTCCCAGGGATGAGCTGGTGGTGCTGACGGGACTTTCCGGCTCCGGCAAATCTTCTCTGGCCTTCGATACCATCTATGCAGAGGGACAGCGGAGATATATGGAGTCGCTGTCCTCCTATGCCCGGCAGTTCTTGGGCCAGATGGAAAAGCCGGAGGTGGAGTCCATTGAGGGGCTCTCTCCGGCCATTTCCATTGACCAGAAGTCAACCAACCGAAATCCCCGTTCTACGGTGGGAACGGTGACGGAGATCTATGATTATCTCCGGCTTCTCTATGCCAGAATCGGTATTCCACATTGTCCGAAGTGCGGACGGGAGATCAAGCGGCAGACGGTGGATGAAATGGTGGACCAGCTGCTTTGTCTGCCGGAGAGCACGCGGATTCAGCTTCTGGCGCCCATTGTCCGGGGAAAGAAGGGCATGCACGAGAAGGTGCTGACCAGTGCCCGGAAGTCCGGCTATGTGCGAGTACGCATCGACGGAAATATGTATGATCTGTCGGAGGAAATCAAGCTGGAAAAGAACCTGCGGCATACCATCGAGATCGTGGTGGATCGTCTGGTGATCCGTCAGGGCATCGGCAAGCGGCTTGCGGAATCCATAGAGCAGGCGGTGGCACTGTCGGACGGTTTGCTGACCGTGGATGTGATTGGCGGTGAGCCCATGAATCTGTCCACCAGCTTCGCCTGCCCGGACTGCGGTGTCAGCATCGAGGAGATCGAGCCCCGGAGCTTTTCCTTCAACAATCCCTTCGGGGCCTGTCCGGAATGCTTCGGTATCGGCTCCAAGTCGGAGTTTGATGTGGCGTTGATGATTCCGGATGAGAGTTTGTCCCTGAACCAGGGCGCCATTTCTGTTCTGGGATGGATGAATTCGAAGGATGAGGGCAGCTTTACGCATGCTATGCTGATTTCTCTTTCGGAGGCTTATCATTTCAGCCTGGATACGCCGTTCCGGGAGCTGCGCCCGGAGGTCCGGGATATCATTCTGAACGGCACCCGCGGAGAGAAGGTGACGGTGCATTACAAGTCCCAGTTCGGCCGCGGCAATGTACATCATGTGGCCTTTGAGGGCTTGGTGGAAAATGTGAGCCGCCGCTACAAGGAGTGCTTTTCCGATAAAATGAAGGCGGAGTATGAGCAGTTTATGCGCGTTACGCCGTGCCCGGCCTGCCATGGCGCCCGGCTGAAGCCGTCATCTCTGGCGGTGACCGTCGGAAAGCTGAACATTCATGCGCTGACGGAGCTTTCCATGGAAAAGTTCTATGACTGGCTGGAGAAGCTGGAGCTGACGGAAACCCAGCACAAGATCGGAGACCTGGTGATCCGGGAGATCCGGGCGCGGAGCCGCTTCATGCTGGATGTAGGGCTGGACTATCTGAGCCTGTCCCGGGCGGCGGGTACCTTGTCCGGCGGTGAGGCCCAGCGTATCCGACTGGCCACCCAGATCGGCTCCGGCCTGGTGGGCGTGGCCTATATTCTGGATGAGCCCAGTATCGGACTGCACCAGCGGGACAATGATCGGCTGATCGCCACACTGAAGCATCTTCGGGATCTGGGAAATTCCGTGATCGTGGTGGAGCATGACGAGGACACCATGCGGGCCGCGGATTTCATCGTGGACATCGGTCCCGGCGCCGGCGATAACGGCGGGCAGGTGGTGGCCAAGGGTACGGCGGAGGAAATCATGCAGGTGCCCGAAAGCATTACCGGACAGTATCTGAGCGGAAAGAAGAAAATTGCGGTGCCGCAGCTGCGGCGTGAACCGCGGGGCTGGCTCACCGTACGGGGAGCGCGGGAAAACAACCTGAAAAACATTGATGTGGCGTTTCCACTGGGGGTATTTACCTGTGTCACCGGTGTCTCCGGCTCCGGCAAGTCCTCTCTGGTGAATGAAATCCTCTACAAGACGCTGGCTAAGAAGCTGAACCGGGCCAGAACCATTCCGGGAAAGCACGACACCATAGAGGGTCTGGAGCAGCTGGACAAGGTCATCAGCATCGACCAGAGTCCCATCGGCCGCACACCCCGCTCCAATCCGGCTACTTATACGGGTGTTTTTGACCTGATCCGGGATCTCTTTGCGGCCACCAGCGATGCCAAAGCCAAGGGCTACAGCAAGGGGCGCTTTTCCTTTAATGTGAAGGGCGGCCGTTGCGAGGCCTGCTCCGGAGACGGTATCGTGAAGATTGAGATGCATTTCCTGCCGGATGTCTATGTTCCCTGCGAGGTTTGCGGCGGCAAGCGGTACAACCGGGAAACGCTGGATGTGAAGTACAAGGGGAAGAGTATTTATGATGTGCTGAATATGACGGTGGAGGAGGCGCTGGAATTCTTTAAGAATGTGCCTTCCATCACCCGGAAGATTCAGACACTCAATGACGTGGGGCTTGGCTATGTGCGGCTGGGGCAGCCCAGCACGGAGCTGTCCGGCGGAGAGGCCCAGCGAATCAAGCTGGCGGCAGAGTTGAGCCGCCGGGGCACGGGAAAGACCATCTACATACTGGATGAGCCCACCACCGGACTGCATTTTGAGGATGTGAACCGGCTGGTGCAGATGCTGGACCAGCTGGCCGCCAACGGCAATACGGTGGTGGTGATCGAGCATAATCTCGATGTGATCAAGTGTGCGGATTATATCATCGACATCGGCCCGGAGGGCGGTGAGCGCGGCGGCACCGTGGTGTCCGCCGGCACACCGGAGGAAATTGCCGGTGTGAAGAAGTCCTATACAGGGAAATACCTTGCGCGGTACTTGATCTAAGGAATGAAGAGCTCTGCCTGATGCAGAGCTCTTCAGGGATTCGCTTCGAACTTGAGGTTCTCAGCGAACTCGCCTGCGGCGAGCATGCATCTGCGATGCATGTCAGCTCGCTACGCAGTTTGCTTGATGCAAACTGCTTCACTCTCTTTCATACGGTTTTCGGCGCCTGTCGGTCTTTTCCGACAGGTTCGGGTCCGCCGTGGGCTTTTGCGGCTTATAGTAGTTCACGGCGGGGTCTATGAGGTGCTTTGTGTTCTGGTGCCGGTCTTCGTAGGTTTCTACCTGCTGCCGACTGGCTTCGACATCGAAAAACATGTGGATCGCCTCTGTGACTTTGTCGGACAGTGCGTCCCGAAGGCCGTAAAATTGTTCGGCATAGCGGCTGTTTCTGGCATCGAAATTCCCCTGGAGCAATGCATCCGGAGAAACCTCCAGGGCATCCGCCAGATCCAGAAGTCCGGCTATTTTTGTGCCGGCCGTTCCTTTTTCAATACGGGAAATAGAATTTGACTGCATACCGCAGCGTTCTGCCAGCTGCTCCTGCGTGAGCTGTTTTCGTTTACGGTATTTGCGTACATTTTTGCCGAATGCTTCCCAGTTGATTTCTCGGGAAGCGGTATCGCTTTCCTGATTTTCTGTGATTTTTTTCATAACGACTCCTAATTTTGAATAAATGTTACAAATTATTTGAAAAAAGTTATATTCACGGAAATGCAGAAAATCAGCACGGAATGTATAAAATGCAGATGAAAACTATTCTATAAATGATGAGATTCGGCAAATACGGAATAGTTTTGGGTGGCGAATGGAGGAGTGGAAAAAACAGGGGATTCTGAAGTTTTTGTGAATTCATGTGCGGCTTTATTTACAGAACGGGAAAAATCGGCTATAATAAACACAATTCTACAAGGGCTTGTACCGGTTTCGACGGGGACGATGCAGCTTTAGAAGCTATCCGTACGGCGAGCGCGTTAAGTGCCAACTTAAAATTAAACGCTAACGATAACAACGTAGCACTGGCAGCGTAAGCTGTCGGTCAGCCTCAAAGCACTCACACTTTGAGAATCTGGCCTCGACTATGTGAGAAACGACGCATTTCGGTTCCTCCCGGATGTGGGCGTATCAGAGGATACCGGTCAGCAGGAGACGTGCGCATCTCATGCTGATGGGGAATCTCCGAAGCGTACTATGATAGTAGAAGGAAAGGGAATTCGTTTTCGGACATGGGTTCGACTCCCATCAGGTCCACGGAAGAGCAGGTGTTATGCACCTGCTTTTTTTGTGCTTGCTTTCGGCACGGCACTCGACATATAATGTCAGAAGTGCAATGAAGACTACATAGAATCTGGAGGGAAAATGGCGAAGGAACTCGTAGTAGTATTGGACTTCGGCGGACAGTACAACCAGCTCATCGCGCGCCGCGTGAGAGATGAGGGTGTGTACGCTGAAGTATATGCATCCAGCATTGGCCTGGATAAGCTTCGTGAGCTGAATCCTAAGGGAATCATTTTCACGGGGGGACCGCAGTCTGTTTATAAGGAAGAAAGTCAGCACATTGATCCGGCAGTCTTTGAGATGGGAATTCCTATCCTTGGCTTCTGCTACGGTGCGCAGCTGATCGCCTATGAGCTTGGCGGAGAGGTAAAAACCGCACCGGTCAGCGAATACGGCAAGACCGATGTGAAGGTAGACACGGGAGCAGTGCTTTTCAAGGGCGTATCGGAAACCACCACAACCTGGATGTCCCATACCGATTACATTGCCAAGGCACCAGAGGGCTTCCGTGTAACCGGCTCCACCCCCAATTGTCCGGTGGCGGCCATGGAAAACCCGGCCAAAAACATTTACGCAACCCAGTTCCATCCGGAGGTGCAGCATACCGCAGAGGGTAAGCAGATGCTGCACAACTTCCTGTATGATGTCTGCCACTGTGCGGGCGATTGGAAGATGGAGAGCTTCGTGGAGGAGCAGATCCGCAGCATCCGGGAGACCGTAGGCGACGGCCGCGTTCTTCTGGCCCTGTCCGGCGGCGTGGATTCCTCTGTGGCGGCAACGCTGATGTCCAGAGCCATCGGCAAGCAGCTGACCTGTGTATTCGTGGACCACGGTCTTCTGCGCAAGAACGAGGGGGATGAGGTAGAGGCAATCTTCGGACCCGAGGGACAGTATGACCTGAACTTCATCCGTGTCAATGCCGGCGAGGAGTATTTCGAGAAGCTGGCCGGTGTAGAAGAGCCGGAGAAGAAGCGGAAGATCATCGGCGAGCAGTTCATTCGTGTCTTCGAGCGGGAAGCAAAGAAGATCGGTGCGGTGGATTTCTTGTGTCAGGGAACCATTTACCCGGATGTGGTGGAGTCTGGCCTCGGTAAGGGTGCCGTCATTAAATCCCATCATAATGTAGGCGGCCTCCCGAAGAACATCGAGTTCAAGGCCATCATTGAGCCGCTGCGTCTCCTGTTCAAGGACGAGGTGCGCCGTGTGGGTCTGCAGCTGGGTCTGCCGGACTATCTGGTGTTCCGTCAGCCCTTCCCGGGACCGGGACTGGGTGTCCGCATCATCGGCGAGGTGACACCGGAGAAGGTGCGCATCGTACAGGATGCCGATGCCATTTACCGCGAGGAGCTGGCGAAGGCAGGGCTTGATCGCAAGATCAGCCAGTACTTTGCCGGACTCACCAATATGCGCTCCGTGGGTGTCATGGGTGACTTCCGTACCTATGACTATGCTGTGGCCCTCCGGGCTGTGGAAACCGACGACTTCATGACCGCTGAAGTCAGCAACATCCCCTTCGAGGTGCTGCAGACTGTCATGAACCGCATCGTCAACGAGGTCAAGGGCGTAAACCGCGTATTCTATGATCTCACCAGCAAGCCGCCCGGGACGATTGAGTTTGAATAA
>CAVATZ010000039.1:0-19743 GCA_963591655.1 Clostridiales bacterium | reverse complement strand
AAGCATTCAGGTGATGGTTACTAATCGGTCGAGGGCTTATCCAATAAGGTTTGGTTTAGCTGGTAGTGATTTATGAACATTGATGTTTGAAATATGAGAATACATGATTCGCAGTAGGTTGTTTTTAAGGACATGAAGGACTCGGGTTTGGCCCGGGTCCTTTTCTTATTCTTGCAGCTGTTCAAAAGGCGGAATCCATTTTCTGGATTTCCGCCTTTTTTCGTCGCCGGACGATCAAAATTTATCTCTTATCCTTCCGGTGCTCGGAAAGCAGCCGCTGGCGCGTCTCCCAGAGCTTCTGGGAAAGATCCACATAGACCTCATGAGGATTGCGGAGACGAAGACATTCGTCCCAGAGAGAGGAGAGCTCCGCCTGACAGAACTTCCGGATCTCCATGGTTTCCGGACTGTGGTAAACCTGAATGCCGTGCTCGAAAATCGGCACCAGAAGGGGCTTCACGGTATAGCTTCCGCCGGCCAGGGTGGTCTTCTTCCAGGTCTCCACCGGATCGAAGATGGTGAGATCCTCGGAGGGATCCAGAATCTCGTCGCAGAGGGCGATATAATCCGCGATCACCTTTCCGGAGGCCTGATCATAGATACGGTAGATCTGCTTATCACCGGGGTTGGTGATTTTCTCTGTGTTCTCGGAGAGCTTGATCTTCGGTACCCAGTTGCCCGCTTCGTCCTTGATGGCTGCCAGCTTATAGACACCGCCGAAGCTGGGCTGATTCTCGGAAGTGATGAGATTGGTGCCGACACCCCAGGAATTGATGGTGGCACCCTGCATCTTCAGGGAAATGATGAGGTCCTCGTCCAGATCATTGGAGGCACAGATCACGGCATCCGGATAGCCGGCTTCGGTCAGCATCTGCTTTGCCTTCTTGGAAAGGTAGGCCAGATCGCCGGAATCCATACGGATACCATAGCGTGTCAGGGTAATGCCTTCCTCCTTCATTTTGTTAAAGCAGCGGATGGCATTGGGAATGCCGCTCTTCAGGGTATCATAGGTATCCACCAGGAGAATGCAGTTGTTGGGATAAATCCGGGCAAAGGCCTCAAAGGCGGTCAGTTCATCCTGGAAGGACATGATCCAGGAGTGGGCGTGGGTGCCCAGCACCGGTACAGAGAAGCGTTTGCCGGTCAGCACGTTGGAGGTACCCACACAGCCCGCAATGACAGCGGCCCGGGCACCGTAGATGCCGGCATCCGGTCCCTGAGCACGGCGAAGACCGAACTCCATAACACCGTCGCCCTGGGCAGCGTGACAGACACGGAAGGCCTTGGTGGCGATGAGAGACTGGTGATTGATGATGTTCAGAATGGCGGTTTCCACCAGCTGGGCCTCACCCACAGGGGCGATGACCTTTACCAGCGGCTCCCGGGGGAACACCACGGTGCCCTCCGGGATGGCATAGATGGAGCCGGTGAAGTGGAAGCCCCGGAGGTAGTCGATAAACTCCTCATCAAAGGTACCGAGGGAGCGAAGGTAGTCGATATCGTCCTCATTGAAGTTCAGATTCCGGATATAGTCGATCACCTGATCCAGACCGCAGCAGATGGCGAAGCCGTTGCCGCAGGGGTTCTTCCGATAAAACATATCGAAGATTACCTCCTGGTCCATCTTCTGACACTTGTAGTAGCCCTGCATCATGGTCAGTTCATAGAAGTCCGTGAGCAGTGTTAAATTTCGAGCCATTGTATGCCTCCTGATAAAGAGGCCTGTCTGAGACAGGCCTTAAAGATTATAGCAGCCGGATGATGCTTCAGTTGCCGTTGTGTTTGAAGGGGAAATTCTTTCCGATAACCGATACGATTTCCCGAAGCTCCTCTGCCGGCTTCACCAGCGCGAAGCGGATATATCCCTCGCCCTTCGGACCGAAGGCGGTACCCGGCGTGCCGATGACACCGCAGGTATCCATCAGGGTTTCGATGCAGCTCATGCTGGTGTAGCCCTCCGGCACCGGCAGCCAGGTGAACATGGTGCCCTCAGAATTCGGTACATCCCAGCCGATTTCCCGGAGACCGCCGCAGATGGCATCCCGGCGTGCCTGGTATTCCTGACACTGTGCCTTCACCATATCGAGAGGGCCCGTGAGAGCCGCAATGGCTGCCTTCTGGGCCGGATAGGAGATGCCGAAGTCGTACTGACTGCGGAGCAGCTTCAGCGCGTCAATCACGGACTGGTTTCCAACGAGGAAGGAAAGGCGGAAGCCGGTGAGATTAAAGGACTTGGAGAGGGAGAAGAACTCCACACCCACATCCATGGCACCGGGGAGGGACAGGAAGGAGAAGCCCTCCCGTCCGTCGAAGATAATGTCGGAATAGGCCATGTCGTTGATGATCAGGAAATGATAATTCTGCGCATAGCGGATCACCTCCTCGTACATGGATTTCGGTGCAGCGGCACCCACCGGATTGGAGGGATAGGAGAGCACGATATATTTGGTGCGCTGCAGAACCTCCTCCGGGATCTGAGACAGCTGCGGCAGGAAATGATTCTCTTTCGTCAGCTCGTAATAGTGAACCTCTGCGCCGCCGAGGTAGGAGCCGGCCTCAAAGATCGGGTAGCCGGGATCCGGAAGCAGCACACAGTCGCCGGGATTTAGC
The DNA here is from genome assembly GCA_963591655.1 of Clostridiales bacterium. Taxonomy (GTDB): domain Bacteria; phylum Bacillota; class Clostridia; order Lachnospirales; family Lachnospiraceae; genus Oribacterium. Next base: position 17,133 of record CAVATZ010000039.1, on the reverse strand, counting down.
AGGGCCATGCCCAGATGTCCCATACCCTCCTGGGTGCCGTGGACACCGGTGATCATGGAAGGGGTAATGTCTACGCCGTAGCGGCGCTTGTAATAGCCCACCACACTGTTCAGCAGCTCCTCGCTGTCCACCAGTGAGTATTTGTAATTTTCCGGGTCACGGACGGCAGCCTCCACTGCCTCCATGATATGCTGCGGCGGACGGAAATCCGGGGTGCCTACAGACAGGTTATAGACCTTTCGCCCGGCCTTCAGCAGGGCAGATTTTTTTTCATCCATGGCGGCAAAAATGCCGGTGGAGAAGTGATCGAGACGATCGGCATGTTTATATTCCATAATAATAGACTCCATTGATCTTGTGTTTATGCTTTACACGCATTTTACCATTATAGCACAGCCGGGGAAATAAGGTGAAAAACTTCATGCGAAATAGAAGGTCATAGTGTATACTAGAAAAAATATACCATAGGGAGGTAGCATCATATGAACAGTATGGAAAAGGATCTGACGCAGGGAAGTGTCTGGAGGGGTGTCGTATTTTTTTCCCTCCCGTATTTTCTTTCCTATTTCCTGCAGACTCTGTACGGAATGGCGGATCTTTTTATCATCGGACAGTTCGACGGTGTGGCCTCCACGACGGCGGTTTCCATCGGCTCCCAGGTGATGCACATGCTGACGGTCATGCTGGTGGGCCTTGCGATGGGCACCACAGTCTGCATCGGGCAGGCCGTCGGCGGCAAACGGGAGCGGGAGGCCGGTCAGGCCATCGGCAATACCACCCTTTTGTTCACCGGCATTGCCGTGGTGCTGACGGCACTGCTCTTTTTCCTGGTGGGTCCCATCGTGTCGATCATGTCCACCCCGGCGGAGGCTGTGGCGGGAACCCGGCAGTATCTCCGGATCTGCTTTCTGGGCATCCCCTTCATTACCGCCTACAACGTGCTGAGTTCTATCTTCCGGGGCAAGGGTGACAGCAAGAGCCCCATGTACTTCATTGCCCTGGCCTGTGCCTGCAACATCGCGCTGGACTATCTCTTCATGGGCGCCATGCACATGGGACCGGCCGGCGCGGCGCTGGGTACCACCATGGCCCAGGCCGTCAGCGTAGCGGCGGCTCTGTTCGTTATTTTGAAGAGGAAAATGCTGGCGGTGCAGAGGGAGGATTTCCGTCCCTTACCGGCGATGCTGCACCAGCTTTTGAAGATCGGTATACCGGTGGCGCTGCAGGACGGCTTCATTCAAGTGTCCTTCGTGCTGATCACGATCTTTGCGAACCAGAGAGGTCTGACGGACGCGGCGGCCGTGGGCATCGTGGAGAAGATCATGAGCTTCGTCTTCCTGATTCCCTCCTCCATGCTGTCCACCGTGTCGGCACTGGGAGCCCAGAACATCGGTGCCGGAAAGCCCGAGAGAGCCGTTTCCGTGCTGCGCTGTGCCATCATCATGGCGGTGGGACTGAGCCTCTGCTTTGCGGTGGGCGTGCAGCTGGCAGCGGAAGCTATTGTCGGACTCTTCACAACGGACGGTGCGGTACAGATCGCGGGAGGCCAGTATCTCCGCAGCTACATCTGGGACGGCGTTTTCGGCGGCATCCAGTTCAGCTTCAGCGGTTACTTCTGTGCCCTGGGCAGGTCGGAGCTTTCCTTCCTGCACAACCTGCTTTCGATCCTCATCGTGCGTCTGCCGGGCGCTTACTTTGCCTCGAAGGTGGTGGGCACTCTGTTCCCGATGGGCTTTGCCTCGGCCTGCGGCTCACTGCTTTCCGACTTCATCTGTCTTGCGGCCTTTTTCTGGCTGAAGCGGCAGGGCGGTGCCGGAAAGAAAAACGCGAAGGCCTGAGAGGCTGGAAATAGCAGTTATAAGGAGATATAGAAAATGGAGAATACAAAATGGACAGCGGAGGAGGTGCTTGCCAAGCTGCGGGCGGGCAATGAGCGTTATCTGACAGCACAGCAGAATCCCGGCGACATTTCCCCGGCAGTGCGGCTGAAGACAGCGGTGAAGGGACAGAAGCCCTGTGCCATCGTCATTACCTGCTCAGATTCCCGGGTGATCCCGGAGAGCATTTTCTCTGCCGGTATCGGCGAGCTCTTCGTGATCCGCCTGGCGGGCAATGTCATCGACCGGCATCAGCTGGGTTCCATCGAGTATGCGGAGCACCACCTGCATTGTCCTCTGCTGCTGATCATGGGACACACAAAGTGCGGGGCTGTGGGCGCAGTGCTGGAGCATAACCGCGAGGACGAGGGCTTCATCCGCTACATTTTGGATGACATTGCCGAGGCCATCGGAGATGAAACCGATCCCCATGCGGCCTGCGTGAAAAACGTGCAGCACAGCATCCGCCGGGTGGAGGAGAGCTTCGAGATCCAGCAGGATGAGGAGAAGCTGGGTCTCAGAGTGGTCGGCGCGGTCTATGACATCGAAACCGGAAAGGTGGAATTTCTTTAATGGCGAAGATCATCAGCGGCGGGAGGCTGCAGAGCGAGGCCCTTTCCCTGTATACGGCATACAACGAAAATCAGCTGCAGCATATCTATGAGCCGGCGCCGGGGGTATTCATTGCCGAAAGTCCCAATGTGATTCAGCGGGCGCTGCAGGCAGGCTATGAGCCTCTGTCCTTTCTGGCAGAGGAGAGTGAGCTTCCGAAGGCGGAGGCGCTGTTGGCGGAGGCCGGAGATGTTCCGGCCTTCGTGTTTTCTGCGGCGGAGTTCCGGCAGCTGACGGGCTTTCCCATGACCCGGGGGCTGCTCTGTGCGCTGCGGCGCCGGCCTCTGCCATCGGTGGAGGCGATCGTGAAGGATGCCCGGCGGATTGTCGTTCTGGAAAATGTCGTCAATCCCACCAATGTGGGTGCCATCTTCCGTTCTGCGGCAGCCCTCGGCATGGATGCGGTGGTCCTCAGCAGTGGCTGCAGCGACCCACTGTACCGGCGGGCGGCCAGGGTCAGCATGGGAACGGTTTTTCAGATTCCCTGGACCATTTTCCCAAAGAAAAAGGGAGAGCAGAATGGGGCGGATATGGAAATGCTGCGGACGCTGGGCTTTCGGGCGGCTGCCCTCGCACTGCGGGACGACAGCATTGGCATAGAGGACCCGCGGCTGCGGGAAACGGAGCGGCTGGCCCTGGTGCTCGGCACGGAGGGGGACGGCTTGCTGCCGGAAACCATAGCGGCCTGCGAATATACGGTGAAGATTCCCATGGCACACGGGGTGGATTCCCTGAACGTGGCGGCGGCCAGTGCGGTGGCTTGCTTTGCCGTCGGGAAGCGATAGAGAGGAGTGTAGGAAAATGAGAAAAAAGAAACTGGCAAAGAGCGTGCTGGCAGGGCTCCTGTGTGTTCTGCTGTCCACAGAGGTACTGGCGGGCTGGAATTATGAGCGCACAGGTCCGGGAGAAGCGGTCTGGGTCAACAGTGACAGCGGCGAAAGGGTAACGGTGCCGGCGGGACAGGCGGCGCCGGACGGCACCGCGGCCCCCGCCGGAGAGCAGGTGACCAACGGCGTGGAGACGGCAGCACAGCCCACAGACGGCGGCAGTCAGAGCACGGAGGCTTCGGCAACGGAGCAGAGTGCGGCGCAGGGAGCGACGGCGTCCGGCAGTGACAGCACGGCGGCAAGCACCGAAAACAGCAGCCTGGTCATGAGCAACGGCCGGCAGCTCGACCTCACGAAGCCCATGGTGGCCCTGACTTATGATGACGGACCGGACAGCGCGAAGGGCAACCGGATCATGGACATTCTGGAGCAGTACAACGGCAGAGCCACCTTCTTCCTGGTGGGCAACCGGGTGGCAGGCAATGCTGCCGAGGTGCAGCGTATGGTGAAGGACGGCATGGAGGTGGCCAACCACTCCTATGATCACAGCTATTACAACAAGCTGGGCGCAGAAGCCATCCGGGCAGAGATTTCCAAGTGTAATGAAGCCATTGCGGCAGTGAGCGGCGTGACGCCGACCCTGTGCCGTCTGCCGGGCGGAAACATCACAAGCACCGTGCGGGCCAATGTGAGCATGCCCATGATCTACTGGTCCATCGACACACTGGACTGGAAGACCAAGAGCGCCCAGAAGACGGCCGAGGCTGTGGTGGGCAAGGTGAAGGACGGCGACATTGTCCTGATGCACGAGATCTGGGCGTCTACCGTAGAGGCCCAGGCCACCATCATTCCGGCGCTGGTACAGCAGGGCTTCCAGCTCGTGACGGTGTCAGAGCTTGTGCAGTACCGGGGCTATCAGCTGACCACGGGACAGCAGTACAGTTCCTTCCCGAAGAAGTAAACGATAACGACTGGAGAAAGAGGATTTATGATTGAAATGATTACAGCCGTCAACCAGGCGGTCAACAGCTTTATCTGGGGCGTCCCGGCGATGGTATGCATCATTGGCGTAGGCCTGTGGCTCAGCATTCGCACAGGCTTTTTGCAGATCCGGCGTTTCCCCTATGTGATGAAGACCACGATTGGGCGCATGTTCCGGAAAAAGGAGTCCACGGACGGCTCCATGACCCCCTTTGAGGCGGTTTGCACGGCACTGGCCGGCACCGTGGGCACCGGAAACATTGCCGGCGTCGCGGGGGCCATCGCCATCGGCGGCCCGGGTGCTGTGTTCTGGATGTGGTGCTCAGCCCTTCTCGGCATGTGCACGAAATTCGCAGAGGTGACACTGGCCATACTCTACCGGGAGAAGAATGAAGCGGGAGAGTGGGTCGGCGGCCCCATGTATTACATCAAGAACGGCCTCGGAAAAAACTGGCAGTTCCTGGCGGTGCTCTATGCGCTCTTCGGTGCGCTGACGGTTTTCGGCACCGGCAACGCCACGCAGGTCAATACCATCGTGACGGCCATCGACACAGCGGCGCTGGAGTACGGACTCATAGGAAATGAGCAGCTTTCCTCTGTGAATCTGGTCATCGGCATCCTTTGTGCAATGCTGGTGGCGCTGGTGCTGCTGGGCGGCATCAAGCGAATCGGCAGCGTGACCGCAAAGCTGGTGCCCTTTATGGCGCTTTTTTACGTGGTGCTGGCTTTCGGTGTGATTTTTATGAATCTTCCCCGGCTGCCGCAGGTGGTGCTCTCTATCTTTGCCGGTGCCTTTGATCCCCAGGCCTTTACGGGCGGTATGATCGGCAGCATTTTCATCAGCATGCAGAAGGGCGTGTCCCGGGGTATTTTTTCCAATGAAGCCGGCCTCGGTACCGGCTCCATCGCCCATGCCTGTGCGGAGACGAAGAAGCCGGTGAAGCAGGGACTCTCCGGTATCTTCGAGGTTTTTGCGGATACCATCGTGATCTGCACCCTGACTGCTATGGTGATCCTCTGCAGCGGCACCACCGTGGGCTACGGACAGGCCGCAGGCGCGGAGCTGACCATTTCCGGCTTTACGGTGACCTACGGCAGCTGGGCAACGATCTTCACCGCCGTTTCCCTGTGCTGCTTCGCTTTCTCTACCATCATCGGCTGGGGACTCTATGGCTCCCGCTGTGTGGAGTTCCTCTTCCGCAGCAAGGTGGTGAAGCCCTTCTTCGTGGCTTATTCTTTTGTCTGCATCCTGGGTGCAACGGTGGATCTAGGGCTGCTCTGGGACATTGCGGACACCTTTAACGGCCTCATGAGCATTCCGAACCTCATTGCTTTGCTGCTCCTTTCCGGTACCGTGGCGAAGCTTACGAAGGAATACTTTGCCGGCGAGGGTAAAAATCAATAATAATTACTACTTTTAGTATTGAACTTTTCAGGTAATCAGTCTATACTGGTATGCGTGAACAGAAATAGGTGCCGCGCTCTGCGGCAGAGAGTCAGGAGGATGCTGAAATGGATCAGAAAATCACAGATGGCATTTTTTATATCGGCGTAGACGACAAGGACATTGACCTTTTTGAGAGTCAGTACGTGGTGCCCAACGGGGTCTCCTACAATTCCTATGTGATCATGGATGAGAAGATCGCCATCATGGACACGGCGGATGCCCGGGTGACAGAGCAGTGGTTTGCAAATCTTCGGGAGGTGCTGGGAGACCGGAAGCCGGATTATCTGGTGGTTTCTCACATGGAGCCGGACCATGCGTCCAATATCCAGCGCGTGGCGGAGGCCTATCCGGAGCTGACCATTGTGGGCAATGCGAAGACCTTCCCGATGATGGCGCAGTTCTTCGATCTGGATCTCACGGACCGGAAGCTGGTGGTGGCAGAGGGGGATACCCTTTCTCTCGGAAAGCATGAGCTCCACTTCGTCATGGCCCCCATGGTGCACTGGCCGGAGGTAGTGATGGAGTACGAAAGCACCGACAAGGTGCTCTTCTCGGCAGACGGCTTCGGCAAGTTCGGCGCACTGGATACCGATGAGGACTGGGCCTGCGAGGCGAGACGCTACTATTTTAATATCGTCGGCAAGTACGGTGCGCAGGTGCAGGCGGTGCTGAAGAAGGCCGCCGGACTGGACATTCAGATCATCTGCCCGCTGCACGGACCTATCCTCAGGGAGAATCTCGGCTACTATATCGATAAGTACAAGGTATGGAGCAGCTACGAGCCGGAGGATCCGGGCATTCTGGTGGCCTGTGCCTCCATTCACGGCAACACGAAGGCGGCTGCGGAGCAGCTTGCGGAGAAGTTGCGGGCCACAGGCGCTAAGGTGGCCTTTACGGATCTTTGTCGGGATGATATGGCAGAAGCGGTGGAGGATGCCTTCCGCTATGATCGCCTGGTGCTCTGCGCCTGCACCTATGACGGCGGCATCTTCCCGCCCATGGAGGACTTCCTGCACCACCTGAAGTCCAAGGCCTACCAGAAGCGCAGGGTGGCCTTTATGGAGAACGGCAGCTGGGCACCGATGGCGGCGAAGCAGATGAAGGCCATTGTGGAGACCTTCAAGAACATCGAGATGGTGGAGCCGGTGGTGACCATCCGGTCCACATTGAATGATGATTCCCGGGCACAGCTGGATGCGCTGGTGACGGAGCTGACAAAGTAAAAATTCATTAAATCCGTATCGAAGGCTTTGCGAAAGCAAAGCCTTCTTTTTTTCATCGCTTGGGCGACAGGACACAAACTTTTCACAGAAGTTGTTAGCACTCGACGCTTGACAGTGCTAACAATTGTGCTATAATACGGGATGTAAAGAAAAAAAGGCTTCGGATGCAAGGAATACCAAGGATCCGAAAGACATAAAGAATATGATAAGGAGGAATGAATTATGTTGTATATGCCGAGTATTTTCAATGATGGACTGATGGAAGATTTCTTTAATGACTGCTATGCAGCAAATCAGAGAAGCAAGAACCAGAGCGGTCTCATGAGAACCGATATTGTGGAAACCTCCGACAGCTATGAGCTGGATGTAGAGCTTCCGGGCTACAGCAAGGAGAACCTGCAGCTGGAGCTGAAGGATGGCTATCTCAGCATCACAGCGGCCCAGGCCCAGAGCAACGACGAGAAGGACAAGAACGGCAGAGTGATCCGTCGGGAGCGTTACACCGGTTCCGTAAGCCGGAGCTTCTACGTCGGCGATGCTCTGAAGGAGGAGGATATCAAGGCTTCCTTCAGCGACGGTGTACTGAAGCTGCTGGTACCGAAGAAGGATATGCAGCCGAAGCAGCCTGAGCATAAGTACATCACCATCCAGTAAGGAGGGCGGTGCCCGGCCTTCGGGCCGAAGACATTGGCATAAGAAAACGGCACAGTCGTGATGAGCGGCTGTGCCGTTTCTTTGTGTCCGGGATTGTTCTTGGGCACAATATGTTGATCGAGAGAATAGACAGAATGTTTTTCTCTGATAAAAATGGAAGTAATTGTGTCTATTTTGTGCCGTTTCATGGTATACTATGGGCATAGTTTTTGTAGTAAAGGATCGCAAATTTAAATTTACAGAAAAGGAGCAGAATATGAAACTGAAGAGAGTTGCAATGGTGATGGCAGCGGCGGCAATGCTGATGAGCGTTCCGGCTTATGCGGATGAGTATGATACCTGGTATGCGAGAACCTCCCAGGAGATCTCGGATCGCATCGAGCAGGAGTACAATGAAGCCATGGCCAAGGGTGAAGATTGGGGCGATATGACACCGCAGGATGCCTACGAGATCGCCATGTCGGATGCCATCAGTGCTTACCTGAACAGTAGCACGACCAGCTCCGGCACAAGCACCACAACAAAGAAAACCACCACAAAGACCGTCAGCGGCACCATCAAATCCGCTTACTGGGAGGGCAAGAAGGCGAAGTGGAGCTATTCTGGCAACCTGAAGCAGTTCTCCGTTGTGCTGTATCGGAACGGTCAGCCAGTGACCACCAAGAAGATCACCGGCGGCACCAATTATGTGAGCTTCGCCAATGAGCTGAGCAAGGAAGGCGAGTACTATTTCAAGGTGCGCGGCAAGGAGAGCAACGGCTGGACCAGCTATGAGGAGTCCTCGGAGTATGTTGTATACAAGACTTCTGCCAATACCACTGCCGGCACAACAGTGAGCTCTGTGGGACCGACACAGCAGCAGGGTGTCTGGACCCAGGCGAAGGACGGCAGCGGCCGCTGGTGGTATCCGCATGCAAACGGCGCATATACCACAAACAACTGGGAGCAGATCAACAACCGCTGGTATTATTTTGACGGCAGCGGCTGGATGTCCACAGGCTGGCTGAATCTGAACGGCTCCTGGTACTACCTCGGCACCGACGGCGGTATGGTGACCGGCTTCGCCACCATTGACAATGCCACACATTACTTTGCGGACAACGGTATTATGCTGTATTGATGCGTAAGCGGAAAACGGTGTAGAGTGTGAAAAAAGAAGGAGGGTCCTGCAGTCAGCAGGGCCCTCCTTTTTGATATGAATTTTTACTTCATGGTGATCAGCTCGTACTCTCTGTTGCCGAGGCCGATCTTTACGGCGTGCTCCAGGGTTTCCTTCCAGGCGGTGTTGGGGTTGCTGTTCTGCCATACATTGCCGTGGTCGTGGAAATGCGGGTCATGCAGGTGCTCGCCCAGCTGGCTGTTGGCGAAGGGCGTTGCCTGTTCGCAGAGATCCACGCAGGCCTGGTCCAGAGCTACCGGGTCGAAGGAGGCCAGCATGCCGATGTTCGGCAGGATCGGGGCGTCATTCTCGCCGTGGCAGTCACAGTTCGGGGAAACGTCTGTGATCAGACTGATATGGAAGCAGGGCCGTCCGTGGCACACCGCTGCGGTATACTCGGACATCTTGCAGCCCAGGAGCTGCGGTGCGTTCCAGTTCTCGTTCTCGATGGCATCGAAGGCGCAGGCACCGATGCAGCGGCCGCAACCCTTGCAAAGAGACGGATCAATGTAGGCCTTCTTCAGTGTCTTGCCGTTCTCGTCCGTCTTGTCCATGTAGACAATGGCATCGGAGCCGCATTCCTTGGCGCAGCGACGGCAGCCGCGGCACATGTCCTCGTGTACCACAGGATGACCGCTGTTGTGCTGCTGCATCTTTCCGGCACGGCTGCCGCAGCCCATGCCGATGTTCTTGATGGCACCGCCGAAGCCGGCCTGCTCGTGGCCCTTGAAGTGGGTCAGGGAAATGAAGATGTCCGCATCCATCACAGCCCGTCCGATGTAGGCCTCCTGGCAGTACTCTCCGTTGGGAACCGGTACAGCCACGTCATCTGTGCCCCGGAGACCGTCGCCGATGATGATCTGACAGCCTGTGGTGACGGTGTTGAAGCCGTTCAGGTTGGCACAGTCCATGTGCTCCAGTGCATGCTTGCGGCTGCCCGGATACAGGGTGTTGCAGTCGGTCAGGAAGGGAAGACCGCCCTGCTCCTTCACCACATCCGCTACGGCCTTCGCGTAGTTCGGACGGAGAAAGGCCAGATTGCCCAGCTCGCCGAAATGCATCTTGATTGCCACAAATTTACCGTCCATGTCGATTTCGCCGATGCCGGCCTTCTTGATGAGCTTGGTCAGCTTCATGGGAAGACTCACGCCCAGACCGGTGCGGAAATCCGTAAAATAAACCTTTGATTTCTCCATACTTATCTCCTGTTTTCTAGACATCAGTGCAGAACAATTATAGTCGATTCTCTGGGAAATGTCGATTGCCTCTGTTAAGATATAGGCGTGCCGCCGATGCAGAAGAGCAGCGGCCGGAAAGGAAGCGAAAATGGATCAGAAAAATGTCATTTATATTGTGGGGATGGGACCCGGGAACGAGAGGCAAATGACGGCGGAGGCGATGGATGCGCTGAAGGCCAGCGATGTGATTGTGGGCTACACCACCTACATTGATCTCCTCAGGGAAATGCTGCCGGACAAGAATTACCGGGCGACGCCCATGCGGCAGGAGATTGACCGCTGCCGTATGGCCTTTCAGCTGGCAGTGGAGGGAAATGTCGTCTCCATCGTTTCCAGCGGCGACAGCGGGGTATACGGCATGGCGGCACCCATGTTCACGCTGCTTCCGGACTATCCCGGGACGGAGCTCGTGGTGGTGCCGGGCATCACCGCGGCCATGAGCGGCGCGGCGCTTCTCGGGGCACCCATCAATCATGACTTTGCCGTGATCAGCCTGAGCGATCTGCTGACCCCCTGGGAGGTCATTGAGAAGCGCCTCCGGGCGGCGGTGCTGGGGGATTTCGCCGTTGTGCTCTATAATCCATCCAGTCACAAGCGAAAGGATTATCTGCAGCGGGCCTGCGACATCCTGCTTTCGGCGGGTGCAAAGCCGGATCGGGCCTGCGGCTATGTGGAGAACATCGGCCGGGAGGGCACCCGAAGGACAGTGTGTACATTAGAAGCGCTTCGTGATGCTGAGGTAAATATGTTCACAACAGTATTCATCGGAAATTCCCAGAGCTATCTCCGAGAGGGACGGCTGATCACGGAGAGGGGCTATCGGCTCTGAAATTTGTTGCATGAAGAGATTGTGTTATACAATCAATGCAATTAATGCATATATAGAGCGCGGCTGCTTTGTGAAAAGCTTATCAAGAAAGATGGCAGAAATGCCTTGATTTATCCGAAGAGTTAGTTTATTCTAATGCCTGTGGTTAGTTAACAAGAACTAACCACAGGCTTAAACTATTTTAAGGAGCATTTCGGATGTCAGAGCATGAATTCATCGCTTTTTGCTCGCCGACATTGGCGGGAATCAAGACCGGAAATCTGTTCACGGCAAAATACAGAACGAAGGCAGAGCTGACGGAGGAGATCCGGCGCTTCAACCTGCGTTTTCGGGACAAGGGCCTGCGGCTCACGCTTTTGAGCTATACGAAGACACGGGCCAATGTGTATCTGTATCGTCCCAAATATCTGAAGCAGGACATTCTGGACAGTGAAGCGGCTTCTATTCTGCGGAGTCTCGGCTACAAGCCGGAAAATGCAGACCGCTGCGTGGCCCAGCTGGCTTGGCGGATGAAGCAGTGTCCGGACCGGGAGCATTTCCCTCATGAAATCGGGCTCTTCCTTGGATATCCGCCGGAGGATGTGCGGGGCTTCATGGAGCATAAGGATGAGGGCTGCAAGTGCACGGGCTTCTGGAAGGTTTATGGTGACCGGCAGGCGGCGGAGCGAACCTTTGACTCCTATCGGAAATGCACGCGGATTTATGATGCCTGCTTTGAGCGGGGCACCTCACTGGACAGACTGGCCGTGTGCACGAGATGAATGCCGTGAAAATCAATGTTGGTAACTATCCGGCAGCCGGACAGAATCGGAACGATTGGATGCGGGCAGAGGAAGCGGTCGTCGGGTAGATTACTTATAGAAGCAACAGGAGAAGAAAGAGAGGAAAGAAAATGAGCAAGGTAGCAGTGGTATATTGGAGCGGAACAGGCAACACAGAGGCAATGGCAAACGCCGTGGTAGAGGGTGCGCAGGCAGCCGGTGCTGAGGTTGAGCTGATCGGTGCGGCAGATTTCAATGCCGGCAGAGTGGCAGACTTTGATGCCATTGCTTTCGGATGCCCGGCCATGGGCGCTGAGGTGCTGGAGGAGTCTGAGTTCGATCCCATGTTCAGCGATGTGGAGCATTCTCTGGGCGGCAAGAAGGTTGCGCTTTTCGGCTCCTGGGGCTGGGGTGACGGCGTATGGATGCAGGAGTGGGAGAGCAGATGCCAGGAGGATGGCATTACCCTCGCAGCAGACAGCGTGATGTGTCAGGATGCGCCGGACGATGAGGCACTGGCAAACTGCCAGGAGCTCGGCAAGAAGCTGGCTTGAGTAATCCACTGGGGGTAAAAAAAGAGGGACGACATCTGTTTTGGTGTCGTCCCTCTTTTGGCTTCTCATTAACCTTCCGGTTGCAACACTCCATTTTCATCCACAGAGACGTCAAAGGACAGCTCCGTCAGCTTCTGATAGAGCGCGGACGTCTCCTGGAGCGCCTTCAGCACACCGCCGCTGCGCTGGCAGGGCACCAGGCTCACCGTCGGCGGATTTTCGTCGCTGAAGCTGGCCTCCAGCAGCACCGTTTGTCCGGTGCGGTTGTCAAAGAGGTAGTTGCCGAGGCTGTAGATGATGGGCACTCCCTTGTAATATTCGAAGCCTTGCAGCACATGGGGATGACAGCCCACCACGAGATCCGCACCAGCATCGATATAGCCCCTGGCCAGGCTGCGTTGGTATTCCTCCGGGGTCTCGTTCTTTTCAATTCCCCAATGCACAAAGACAATCACATGATCGCAGTTCTTTCTGGCCTCCTGAATGGCGGCATTGAGCTTTGCGGGATCATAGGTCTGGAAAAGGCCGGACTGACTCTCGCCGGCATACCAGTCGGCGGAGGGAGACACCCGGGTAGCGCCGAAGATGGCGAAGCGCTGTCCTTGAACGGTGCAAACGGCCGGTGCCGCTGCCTCGGAAATGCTGTAGCCGCCGCCGATGCGCTGTATGCCTGCCTGATCCAGGGTCTCCAGTGTATCCTCAAAGGCGGTTCGCCCATAGTCCAGGGCATGATTGTTCGCCAGGGTCACAATGTCGGTGCCCAGCTCCTTCAGAATGCTGACATACTTCGGATCCGTGCGGAAGGTGAACTGCTTGTCCGCCATGGGCTCTCCGCGGCGGCTGAAGGGGAATTCTTCATTTAAAATAAAGAGATCCGCATTCTGCATATGCGAAAGCATATTTTCATCCGCAATGGCGGAAATGCCGGATTGATCGTATTCCTTCAGATATTCATCCGAAAACATAACATCCCCGGCGAAGGCCAGAAGCGCGGTGCCGCTTTCCTGCGGCGCGGCCTCCGGCGTGCCGGAACTGTCTGCCGTGTCCCGGCTTTGAGAACCGAAGACATTATCCTCTGCAGCAGCGGAGGTGGCCGTTTCTGCGGGACTTTCTTCTATATATGCTGTCGATTCCGCCGGCGCTTCGATGTGGGATGTGATTTCCCGGGGCAGAAGATTCTGCAGAACGGCAGGCTGACCCGTAAAGAGAAATACAAGAACCAGAAGAAGCAGGAGGGGGATACCGACGCTGAGGACCAAAACAAAACCTTTAATAAAATTTCTCATAGCAGGATAGTAAGCTTTTTCACGGGGCTTGTAAAGGGAAATCCTCCTGCGGCAGCTGATCCCGGACAAAGCGCAGGAAGGCCCCGGCCACGGGAGAGGGGGCATCGGTATAGGCAAGACCGAGCTCGATGCGTGCCGGGGGATCCAGGGATATGTGGCGAACGGATTTGTCCTCGAAATTGCAGTTGATGCGGTTGCTGACGGTATAGCCGAGGCCCACGCCCACCATGGCGTAGGTTGCCTGGATGTCGATGGTGGAAAACTGCGTGTTCGGCTTCACTTTCCGATGGGCGAAGAAACGGATGCTGTCGATGTCCTGTCCCGGGCAGGTCTGGATATAGGGCTCCGGCAGCAGGTCTTCCAGGGGAATGCTTTCGCGTCCGGCCAGGGGGTGCTTCGCGGGAAGTACGACCAGCAAGGGGTCCTGGTACAGCGGAATCCAGCCATGGGTGCCTTCTCTGGCGCTGATCAGGCAGAAATCGAGGGTATGGTGCTCCAGCTTCTGGACGAGCTCTGTACTGGTGCCGTGGACGATGTGGAACTGTACCCCCGGATGCAGGGCATGAAAGCGCGAGCTCACATCTGTGATCCAGGGATAGTAGTGTCGGTATGCGGTGCCGATGCCGATGGTACCCTGCTCGAATCCCAGAATCCGGGCAGCTGTCTGTTCGATTTTTGCCTGCGAAAAAAGCAGTTCCCGCACGGCGGGCAGCAGCTGCTGACAGTCCTCTGTCGGGGTCACGCCCTGCTTGCTGCGATACAGTAGGGGGAAACCGATTTCCTTTTCCAAAGCGGCCACACTGCGGCTCACGCCGGAAACCGTATAGCCGAGGGCCTCTCCGGCCGCCCCCAGACTTCCCTTTTCAATCGCCGTCAGTAAGATTTTCCAGTGCTCCGTATCCATTCTATTCCTCGATCCTTGCGTGTTCGTCAAGACATGCTTGATAAATTTTCGTTTTCGTCAAGAATATGCCGGTGCTATGCTCTTGTCAATGCACATTCGCAAGAAAAGGGGATAAAAAATGGTTGCAATGCATACACAGGATCTGACACAGGGAAATATTTCACGGCATCTCGTGCGGCTGGCACTGCCGCTGGTATTTGGAAACATTCTGCAGGAGTTCTACAATACCATCGATGCCTTTGTTGTTGGACGCTTCGCGGGGCAGGCGGAATTTGCCGCCATCGGCGTCGCCGGCACCGTCATGAATCTGTTTCTCTTTGCTCTGGTCGGCTGCTGTGCCGGCTTTTCCGTTCTGTTTGCCCGGGCATATGGAAAGGAGGACATGCCGGATCTTCGTCGTCAGGAGGCTTCCGCACTGGTGGTGGGGCTTGCCGGTACGGCCTTGCTGATGCTGATCGGGCTTTGCGGCATGCATCCGCTGCTTTCCATATTACAGACACCGGAGGAGATCCGCGGCTATACGGCAGCTTACCTCCGATGGATTTTTCTCAGCCTTCCCGCGGCTTTCTTCTACAATTTCTTTGCTTCTCTGCTCCGGGCTTCCGGCGACACAAAGGCTGCCCTGATGGTGCTGGCCGCTGCTGTGGGCGCAAATCTCGTGCTGGACTTTCTGCTGGTGGCGGGACTTTCCGGCGGCATCGAAGGCGCTGCCGTCGCGACAGCATTGACCCAGCTGTTTTCTGCCGTTGTCTGCTTTGTTTATCTGCATCACACCCATCCGGAGCTTTCTTTGTCCCGGGAGGATTGCGCACTCCGGCGATCACGGCTGTGCCTTTCCCTGAAGTTCGGACTCATCAGCAGCATGCATAACTGCAGCCTGTATCTCGGAAAAATGCTTGTCCAAGGCGCGGTCAACACGGCGGGCACGGACGTGATTTCCGCCTATACGGCAGGCACCCGCATCGAGGGCTTCGCCAATTCCTTCGGCAACAGCGGCTCCACGGCGACATCCATTCTGACGGCCCAGAATCACGGCGCAGGGCGCGAGGATCGCGTGCAGGCCACATTCCGCTGCAGTTTGTGCTGGCTGGCCGGACTGGGCATTTTCTCCAGCATCGTCATGTATTTCTTTGCCCCGAATGCGATTCGACTGCTTCTCGGCAGTGAGGGCAATGCCTTCGGGCCGTCGGTACAGTATCTTCGCTTTGTCGCGCTTTTTTACATACTTTGCTTTACCGGCAATACCTTTACCGGCTACTACAACGGCACCGGCCGCGTGCTGATTCCGTTTCTCGGTGCCCTCGGGCATATCAGCATTCGCGTGGTGCTTTCCTGGCTGCTGTTCCCCTATCTGGGACTGAATGCCGTCGCTCTCGCCACCGGCATCGGCTGGATCTGTGCGAATGTCTTCTGGGGCGTGATCAGAATTCAGAGAAACGCTGATTCAAGCGGTCCGCATAGGTAAAGTCAGACTCCCGGGAAGAGACGTGATGTGGTATGATGATAGCTGGATCAAAGGATACAAATCGCCGAAGCAAGCTTGCTTGCATGAAACGATTTGACCGTGAGAATGGTAACGGCTGAGATCAAATATGGAGAAAGCATAACGGGAGAGTAGGGTATGACCGAGAAGGAAAAAATGCAGCAGCAGATGCTGTACGATGCGAACTATGATAAGGAAATTCTGGCGGAGCGGGTCCGGGCGAAGGAGCTTTGCTATGACTACAACCGGCTGCGACCGTCCGATGAAGCGGGACAGCAGGAGCTGATGCGCCGGCTGCTGGGAAAGACCAAGGAGAATTTCTGCATCGTTGCGCCCTTCTGGTGCGACTACGGCTGCAACATCGAGATCGGTGAGAATTTCTTTGCCAATCACAACACGGTCATTCTGGACGGCGCGAAGGTGCGCTTCGGGGATAATGTATTCATCGCTCCGGACTGCGGTTTTCACACGGCAGGGCATCCCATCGACTATGAGCGCCGGAATCAGGGCCTGGAATATGCCTACCCCATCACCGTCGGGGACAATGTCTGGATCGGTGCCGGTGTACAGGTGATGCCGGGCGTGACCATCGGCAGCAACGTGGTCATCGGCGGCGGCAGCGTAGTGGTGAAGGACATCCCCGACAATTCCGTGGCCGTTGGAAATCCCTGCCGGGTGATCCGCGCGATCACAGAGGAGGACAAGAAGACCTGCTGGGACAGATGGATACTGAAGGAACAATGCTTCTGAAACGGACAGATGCTGTCGGGAGGGAATTTTATGCTGAAGGTAAGAGACGCTGCGACAGAGGAGCTTGCGCAGATCATGAAGATATATGAATACGCTCAGGACTATATGATACGGAACGGAAATCCGACACAATGGGGACATTCCTATCCGGACGCTGCGCTGGTCCGATCGGATATCGAGAAGAGGCTTTGTAAGGTGGTTTATGATGCACAGGGCATACACGGCGTTTTTGTGCTGCTGAAAGACGGAGAGCCGAATTATGAGCATATCGAAGGGGGACAGTGGCTGAACAATGACCCGTATCTCACCATTCACAGGGTGGCGGGGGATGGTCAGGTGCACGGCATTTTCAGCGCCATTGTGGAATACTGCAGCCGCATTTCCGGGAACATCCGCATTGACACGCATGCAGATAACCTGACCATGCAGAGATGTATTGAAAAGAACGGCTTCACCAGATGCGGAGTGATCTATGTGGAAGACGGCACCCCGCGATTTGCGTACCATTTAAGCAGGACATTCACAACGGCGAAGCCGATCGCCATGCC
>CAVATZ010000038.1:0-20621 GCA_963591655.1 Clostridiales bacterium | reverse complement strand
GCACAGGACAGGAGAGCGTCCGGATGGAAGAGGCCAATGAAGGCGAGGCGGAGAGCTGAAGCCGGATGCCGGAGGCATTGTCGGCCGCCGGAGAAAATGTTGAAGTAACTGTTTGGTGCCAGTTGGATAAGACGGAAGGAGAAAATCATGGTGACAGTATATTGCTACGAAAAATGCACAACCTGCAAAAAAGCGCTGAACTGGCTGAAGGAGCGCGGCGTAGAGACCACAGTGATCGACATCAAGGCCGATCATCCGGATGCAGAAACCCTGCGGACCCTGTATCAGAAAAGCGGACTCCCGCTGAAGCGCTTCTTCAACACCAGCGGCCAGCTCTACCGCGCCATGGAGCTTTCCAAAAAGCTGCCGGACATGAACGAAGACGAGATGCTCCGGCTCCTCGCCAGCGACGGCATGCTCGTCAAACGCCCCCTCCTCGTCACAGACAAAGCCGTCATCCCCGGCTTCAAGGAAGAAAGCTGGAGTGAGGCGATTTGAGGTATTTGAAATATGAAAACAAGAACAAAAACCATCGCCCTGGCAGCACTTTTATCTCTGGCGCTGACCATCCCGGCCTTCGCGGACGGCACATTCGCTGCGAAGACTTATGTGAACGGCATCAAGCTGGACGGCTATACAGCAGCCTCTGCAAAGCAGTACCTTGAGGGAGAATTCTCACAGAACTATACCATGACCATCAAGTTCCGGAACGGTACAACGGAAACCATCAAGGGCTCAGACATCGGCTTCAAGCTGAGTGCCCCGAATAACCTGGAAATCATCCTGGCAGGACAGAGCGGTCAAAGCGAGGGCGCTGCCGGAGGCTACACCGGTGACGGCATGAGCGCAAACTTCGATGAAATAGCCCTTCGCAGTGTCCTGTCGAATCTCGGCACGGTGAAGAATGCGAAGAAGACGGAGAATGCCTGCATCAGCACCACAAAGCCCTACAAGATCGTCTCGGAGGTACAGGGCAATTCCTATAACATGGATAAGCTCATGGAGGTGGTGAAGCGATCCCTCAACAGCGGTCTGCAGTCCATCGACCTCAACAATTACGATGTACTGGACATCATTACCGTGAAGAGCAGTGATCTGCAGGAGACATTGAAGCGCCTGAACCAGGTGGGAGACATTTCCGTGACCTTGAATGTGCTCGGACATCAGGAGACCGTGGACAGCAGCAAGATCACAGACTGGATGACCGGCTTTGAGAACGGCAAGCCGACATTGGACCAGAGCAAGGTGACGGCTTATGTGGCCGAGATTGCAAACCGCTACGACGATGCCGGAAATACCCAGACCTTCCATTCGGCCTCCGGAAAGGACGTGGTCATGTCCACCACTTATGGCGTACACATCGATCAGGCGGCGACAGTGACCGCACTGACAGAGGCCATCGCGGGACTCCAGACCACGGAAATCGAGCCGGTCTATACCTGTAAGCCGCTGCAGTACGACATGCCTCAGTTCGGCAATACCTTTGTGGAAGTAGACATTACCCTGCAGCACGTTTACTTCTACCAGGACAATCAGTGCGTCTGGGATTCCGACTGCGTGACCGGACTGGCCACGGATCCGGAGAGGGCCACACCCACCGGCGTCTATTCCCTCACCTATAAGCAGAAGGACAAGGTGCTGCGGGGAAAGATGGTCAACGGAAAGTATTCCTACGAGAGCCCCGTATCCTACTGGATGCCCTTCAACGGCGGCATCGGACTTCACGACGCCACCTGGCGCAGCAGGTTCGGCGGCACCATCTACCAGAGCAGCGGCAGCCATGGCTGCATCAACCTGCCGAAGGACAAGGCCGCAGCGCTTTACAATCTGATCAACAAGGGCACCATTGTGGTTGTGCATTATTAAAGAAGCGAGCAACAAAAAAGGTCGATACCCGCGGGTACCGACCTTTTTGTATACAGGATAATGCCCTAGATCCGCATGAACGCGCCGCGCTTTAAATACTGGCCGCGGTTCCTTTCCAGCACCTTGCCGTCCTTTGCCGTGAGACGCCCGCGCAGGAACACCTCGGTGATGCGGCCCTCGAGCTGCTTTCCCTCCAGGGGCGCATAATCGCAGCGGCTTACCTGCTCGGATACGGTAATGGTTTTGCTGCCCTTGGGATCCAGCAGCACGAGATCGGCATCGAAGCCCGGGGCAATGGCACCCTTCCGGCCCCAGAGGCCGTAGAGCTTTGCCGGGTTCTCGGAAAGCACCTGACAGAGCCGCTCCTTTGTGATGCGGCCCTTGGCCACACCCTCGGAATACATGAGCGGTCCCCGGGTCTCCGCGCCGGGCATGCCGCCGGGGATCTTCCGGAAATCGTCCTTGCCGAGCTCCTTCTGCGCCAGGGTGAAGGCACAGTGATCCGTGGAAACCGTCTGTATTTCGCCTGCTGCCAGCGCTGCCCAGAGGGCTTCACAGTCGCTTTCCTTCCGAAGCGGCGGTGAGATGACATAGCGGGCACCCTCAAAGCCGGGCAGATCATAGAGCGCCTGGGTCATGGTGAGATACTGCGGACAGGTTTCGGCGTAGACCGTCTGTCCCCGACGACGGGCACTGCGAATTTCATCAAGACCTGCGGCACAGGTGAGATGCACGTCGATCACCGGCCAGTCGGTGAGCGCTGCAATGCGGAGATAGCGGCTGATGGCTTCGGCTTCGGCCTCAGCAGGGCGGGTTTTGTAATGCGATGAGACACTGCGGAGACCGCCCTGACGAACAGCTTCCTCCTGCAGCGCCTTGATGAGGCCGTCATTTTCGCAGTGACAGCCGGTGATGCCGTGCACCTCCTTGAGGCGCACCAGAATCTCATAGAGGTCGTGGTCGCTTACCTTGGTGTCATAGGTGAGATAGAGCTTGAAGCTGCTGAGGCCCTCCTCCATCATTTTCTGACAATCCCGGCGGGCCTCCTCATTCCAGTCCGTGATGGACATGTGAATGCCGTAATCGCAGGCGGCGCCGACAGCGGCCTTCTTCAACCAGTTCTGAAAGCCTTCCTCCAGCGTTTCGCCGGGATACTGGGTGCCGAAGTCGATAATGGTGGTGGTGCCGCCGCTGACCGCGGCCTCGGTGCCGGAGGCGAAGTCGTCACAGGTGACGGTGCCGGCCACGTGGAGGTCGAAGTGGGTATGGGCATCAATGAAGCCGGGGAAGATCAGCTTCCCTTCGGCGTTCAACAGCTCCGGCGGCGCGGGGAGAGCGGCGAGCGCCGCTTCCTCGGCGGGATCCCCCGCCGGGAAGACATGTGTGATTTTTTCGCCGTCAATGAGGATATCACCGGGGAAGCTTTTCTCTCCGGTCACAAGCGTTCCGTTTTGAATCAGCAGCATAGTTGCGCCTTCTTTCTTTCAAGTGTGGCTCAGCACCGCATCGCTGCATCGCAAAACCACCATGAATTATAATACCAGGTAATTATAATCCCTGAATACAGTATCCACAATCTCCGCAATCCGGAAAAATACCCGGCTGTTCTTTTCGCCGACACGGTAGCTGTATTCCTGTCCGCCGAGCCGCACCACCGCATCGCCCTGGCTTGTCAGGAAGACGAAGCCGTCATTCTCCGACATATGCATATCCCTTTCGTTGGCGAAGAGGGTCAGCTTGTCCTTGTAGGGAGCAGAGGCATAGGGGCAGAAGGTCTTGCAGTTGCCGCATTCGTTGCACATGTAGTCGATGTGGATCACCTGGTGCATATCCCGGCCCGGTACCTTGATGGCCATATTGGCGCGGTTCGGACAGACATCCACGCAGCTCTCGCAGATATGGTCGCAGCCCAGGCAGCGCCTGTCCGGGGTGCCGGCCTCCGGTGCCTCCGCCAGAACACCCTTCTTCGCATAAACCGCTTCATCTGTCATTTCCGATACATAGCGGGTGCCGATTTCGGTATTCAGAATGGCTTCGCAGGCCAGCTTCGCGTCCGCAATGGCCTTCACGATGATGGAAGCGCCCTTGGCACCGTCGCCGATGACATAGACATTCTTCACAGAGCTTTCCAGGGTATCCGCCGACAGCACCGGCAGGCCCTTCTCGTTTACGGCAATGCCGTTCCTCTCATAGAAGCTGCCATCCACCCGCTCGCCGATGGAGGCAATGACGGTATCGCAGGGCACGCTGACACATTCCGCGGTCTCCTTTACCGCGCGTCTGCCGCTTGCGTCCATGTCGGAAAGCACCATGCGGTGGCAGAGGAGGCTGCCGTTTTGCAGAGAAACGGGGGCCAGAAGCTCAGAGAAGATCACGCCGTCCGCAACGGCCTCCTCCAACTCCTCAGCCTCGGCGGGCATGTAGCGGCGGGTTCTCCGGTAAACCAGATATACCTTGTCCACACCGGCATTCCGCACCGCTGCCCGGGCGGTGTCCATGGCCGTGTTGCCGCCGCCGACAACCGCCACATTTCTGCCGAGCGCCACCTGTCCGTCGCTGTCCTTGAAGGCCTGCAGGAAGTGGTGGGCATTCATGGCCGTACCCTCTGCGAGCTGCAGCGACGTCTCCTTATGGGCACCCACGGCCAGAATCACGGCGTCGTTTTCTGCCCGCAGTGCCGCCAGATCATCGATCCGGGTATTCAGCACGAACTTTGCGCCCATGGCCTCTGCCAGTGCCACATCCTTCTGGATTTCCTCTGCCGGGAGACGGAAGGAGGGGATAATGTTGGCGACCACACCGCCGGCGCGGGAGGCCGCGTCGTAAACAGTTACCGCAGCACCTGCCCGGGCCAGATAGAAGGCGGCGGCGATACCGGCGGGACCTGCCCCGACAATGGCTACCTTTTTCTTGCTGTTGCCGGTGGGCGCGAGCGTCGGCAGAACCGCGTCATAGCCCTTTCTTGCGGCAATCAGCTTGTTGCCCCGGATCTGTACCGGACTTTCGTACTGGTTTCTGGTGCAGGCGGACTGACAGCCGTGGGCGCAGATATTTCCGGTCATGAAGGGCAGCGGGTTCTTATCCAGAATCACCCGGAGTGCCTCCTCGTAGCGTCCTTCATTCACAAGACGGCCATAGGTGGTGATGTCCTGATGGATGGGACAGCGGTCGGAGCAGGGGGCTGTGAAGCAGTCCACCAGAGGCACCTCGGCTGCGGACTTCCGATTGGGCAGCGGCTTCACGGGCTTACGGTAGTGGTGATCCTTCTGCGCAGCCTCAGCCAGCTTTTGCACGCCGCAGACATTAACCCCGGTCCAGGGGGCGGCGGGCGTTTCGCTCAGAAGCTCTGCCATCTGAATGAGACGGGCATAGCCGCCGGACTTCAGAAGCGTGGTGGCCATGGTCACGGGCCAGATGCCGGTGCCGATGATGTCGGAAAGGTTGAAATAGTCCGCGCCGCCGGAATAGGAAATCCGGAGCTTGCCGTCGAAGGCGTCGCTCAGCTTCCGGGCCACCTGCATGGACAGGGCGTAGAGGGACTTGCCGGACATGTACATCTCGGTGGAGGGCAGCTCGTTCCGCGTCACATCCACCGGGAAGGTATTGGTGAGCTTTACGCCGAATTCCAGCCCCCGGGATTCGGCCAATGCCTTCAGGCGGCTGAGCATGGGCACCGCATCGGCAAACTGGAGGTCATCCTTGAAGTGGAAGTCCGTGAAGGCGATGTAGTCGTAGCCCATGCCGTCCAGGATGCGGCGGGCCTCCTCATAGCCGAGGAGCGTGGGATTGCACTTCACCAGGGTATGGAGATGCTTCTCGGTGATCAGATAGGAAGCAATGGCTTCGATTTCCTGGGGCGGGCAGCCGTGAAGGGTCGAAACGGTGACAGAATTCACGATATCCGGGGTGATGGCATCCAGGTCCTCTGCATGGAAATGCGTGAAGCGGGAGAGGTTGTTCTGCAGCCAGCTACGGCACTCCTGATACACGGCGGTGGTGTCGGCGTGGGTCATGGCCTCCAGGAAGCCGTCCACCTTGGCACCCTTGATGCCCTCGAGATCGTAGCCGCAGGAGACATTGAACTGGAAGCCGTCGGAACTGCCCAGTCCCCATTCCTTCGAAATCACCTTCAGGGCAAACCAGGCCTTGATGTACTCGTCCCGGGCCTCGGTGATCTCCAGCTCTGTGGACCACTCACAGTTGTAGCATTCGTCCTCTGCGGTGATGCAGGGCTTCTTCACGCACACCGCCAGCTCCCGGCCGTCCATCTTCTGCACGGTCTTCAGCTCGAAGAAGCGGGAGCCGCCGTAGTAGGCGGCAATGATGTTCTGCGCGAGCTGGGTGTTGGGACCGGCCGCGGGACCAATCTGCGTCTCCAGCTTCCGGCCGAAGAGGGTATAGAAGTGGGAAGGATCCGCCCTCCAGCACTTGGTCATGCCGAAGCAGGCACCGGTTTCGTGCTCCTGCAGCAGGCGGTTCATCAGCTTCCCAAAGGGAATGGGGGTCATAATATCACTCATGTTTTTTCTCCTGACTCTCTCCAAATTCTCTCAACTTTGTGCGTTTTATTCGTTGATGCGGTGCGCCAGCTCTGCGGCACCCTCCCGTACCCTGGCGAGAGCGGCCTCCTCATCCAGTACCTGCATTTCCCGATCCTTCATCAGTACCTTGCCGTTTGCGATGGTGGTGGTGACAGAGCGGCCGTTCATGCCGAAGAGCATGTGTCCGTTGATGTTTCCGGCATGCAGCGGGGTCGGGGCAATGTAGTCGGTCACGATGACATCGGCTGCGGCACCGGGCTCCAGCACGCCCAGCTTCTTTTTAAAGTAGCGGTTTGCAATGGCAGCATTGCCGCGGAAGAGCATCTCCGGCACCTCGGACCAGGCAGCATTGGGATCGCAGAGGTGGTGCTTATGGAGAATGTTGGCCACCTTCCAGGACTCCAGCATGTCATGGGTGTAGCCGTCGGTGCCGAGACCGGTCAGGATGCCCTTGTGGACGATGTCCATGGTGGGCGGACAGCCGCAGGCATTGCCCATATTGGACTCGGGGTTGTGCACCACCATGGTGTCCGTGTCATGGATGAGATCGATCTCATGGGGATTCACGTAGATGCAGTGAGCCAGCAGAGTCTTGGGCCCCAGCACATCCCAGTCGTAGAGACGATCCACAATGCGCTTTGCATGCTCCTTCAGGCAAAGCTGCAGGTCCAGAATGCCCTCCGCCACATGGATGTGGTAGCCGATCTCCGTCGGCTTCTCTGCCCGGCACTTCTCCATGGTCTTATCGGAAATGGTGAAACTGGCATGCATGCCCATCATACCGGCGATCATGTCGCTGTCGTCTTGCAGTGCATGCTTCGCGAAGGCGACATTTTCCTGAATGGCCTGATGACATTTCTCTTCGCCGTCCCGGTCGGAAATCTCGTAGCAGAGACAGCTGCGGATGCCGCATTCCCGGGCCGCTTCTTCGATGGCGAAGAGAGAGCCGGGGATCTCGCCGAAGCTGGCATGATGATCGAAGACCGTGGTTACGCCGTTCCGGATGCACTCGATATAGGTTTCCAGGGCAGAGAGCTTGGTGAGCTCGTTGGTGAGGTGCCGGTCGATGGTCCACCACTGGCCGTCCAGGATCTCCAGGAAGCCCTTGGGATTGTAGCCGTTGATGGACAGCCCCCGGGCCATGGCCGAGTAGATATGCTCGTGGGTGTTAATGAAGGCGGGCATGATGACGCCGCCCTTCGCATCGATAAATTCAGCGTCGGGGTATTTCTTCTTAATAGAAGAGAATTCTCCTACCTCCTGAATCGTATTTCCATTCAGTACGACAGCCCCGTTCTCAAAAAACGGCTGTTCCTGAGCTCTGGTGACAAGTTTTCCATTTCCAATCAGCAGCATACTGAATCTCCTTTCGCGTGCCGGACAGTTCTCTGTCAAAAGTGCACGACAAATCGTCAAGTGTATTGAGCCTAGTATATCAATATGACCAAGGCAATTCAATAGAAAACCAAAATATTATTTAGATTTCTAAAAAATATTTCGAAAACAGGCTTGCATTCCTGTATGAAAATGGTATAGTTGACGTGTACCAAAAAAATTTTTAGGTTGCCGGTGCGGCGAATCCCGATCAGATTCGCGCAGCCTAATAAAACATTATAACTTTGCAAAGAGGCATTTATGAACGAAACGTATTTAGAGGATCTGATCACGATCGCCCATGGTATCGCACGTCAGTTCGGACATGATTGTGAGGTATGTATTCACGATCTGGAGGCGACGGACATGGAGCATACCATTGTATTCATCATCAATGGATATGTTACCGGCCGAAAGGTGGGAGACGGCGCATCCAAGGCAGTGCTAGAGGCACTGGAGGCCCGGAAACGGGGTGAGGCACTGGTGGATCATCTGGCCTACCGTACCCATACGGCAGACGGCAGGATACTGAAGTCCTCCACCATTTTTCTGAAGGACGGGAACGGAGAGTACCGGTATCTCATGGGCATCAACTATGACATCACCTCACTGGTGAACATGGAGGCGGCCATCGGCAACATCACCGAAATTGATGATGCCAGGGACAACGGCGCGGACAATGAGATTCCCATGAATGTCAATGATCTTCTGGATACACTGATCGATCAGAGCGTGAAGCTGGTGGGCAAGGCCCCGGCGCTGATGACGAAGGACGAAAAGATCCGCGCCATCCACTTCCTGCGGGATGCGGGCGCCTTTCTCATCACCAAGTCCGGCGACAAGGTTTCCAGCTTCTACGGCATCAGCAAGTTTACGCTGTATGCCTATATTGATCAGAAGAAAAACGCATAGATGCATTCCAGGAAGGGAGAAAAGAGCTTATGAACCAGGAGTTGAAATGGGTGCTCAACAGAATGCCGAAGACCGATGACCGGAATCTGCCGATCATGAGTGTGGAGGAGATCGGAAAGGCCAGAGCCTTCCATGAGAGCTTCCCCCAGTATACCGAGACCCCCCTTGCGGATCTTCAGAAGATGGCGGATTTCCTGCATCTTGGAACCGTGAAGATCAAGGACGAGTCCTATCGCTTCGGTCTGAATGCCTTCAAGGTGCTGGGCGGTTCCTATGCCATCGCCCGCTACATTGCCGATGAGACCGGAAAGGATGTTTCAGAGCTTCCCTACAGTGTGCTCACCAGCGAGAAGCTGAAGGAGGAGTTCGGTACAGCCACCTTCTTCTCCGCCACAGACGGAAACCATGGCCGCGGTGTGGCCTGGGCAGCCAACAAGCTGCACCAGAAGGCCGTGATCATCATGCCGAAGGGCTCCACCGAAACCCGCCTCAACAACATCAAGAAGGAAAATGCCGAGGCCTGGATTTCCGATGTGAACTACGATGAGTGCGTACGGCAGGCGGCGAAGCTGGCAGCAGAGACCGAGCACGGCGTGGTGGTGCAGGATACTGCATGGGAGGGCTATGAGAAGATTCCGGCCTGGATCATGCAGGGCTACGGCACCATGGCTGCCGAGGCGGCAGAGCAGTTCGGCGAGCGTCCCACCCACATCTTCGTGCAGGCCGGCGTAGGCTCCCTGGCAGGTGCCATGGTAGGCTACTTTGCCAACAAATACAAGGACAATCCGCCGATCATGACCGTGGTGGAGGCCGCGCCGGCAGCCTGCCTGTACAAGGGCGCTACAGCCGGTGACGGAGAGATGCGCATCGTGGACGGCGACATGGATACCATCATGGCAGGTCTTGCCTGCGGAGAGCCAAACATTACCTCCTGGGACATCCTGAAGAACCATGTGCGCTGCTTCATTGCAGCAGAGGATAATGTTGCCGCGCGCGGCATGCGCATGCTGAACGCACCGCTGAAGGGTGATCCGCAGGTATGCTCCGGTGAGTCCGGCGCGGCTCCCTTCGGTACACTGGCCACCATTATGCTGAACGAGGAATACAAGGAGCTCAGAGAGGCCCTGGAGCTCGATGAGAATTCCAAGGTCCTTCTGTTCTCGACAGAGGGCGACACCGATCCGGAAAGATGGAGAAACATCATCTGGGAAGCCAAGGCACGTTGAGGCCTTAAGGAGATAACACATCACAAGCATTGAAAAAGGAGAAAAACAATGGGACAGTTATCTAAGGAAGAGCTGGAGAAGATCAAGGCAGCAGCCGAGGGCTACAAGGAGGATATGACCGCATTCCTGCGTGCCATCGTGAAGAATCCCGGTGAGTCTGCGGAGGAGGCTGCGCATGTGGCCACCATCAAGGCCGAGATGGAGAAGGTTGGCTTCGACGAGGTGAAGGTGGATCCCCAGGGAAATATCATGGGCTTCATGGGCTCCGGCGAGACCCTGATCTGCTTCGACGGCCATATCGATACCGTGGGCATCGGCAATCGCGACAACTGGAACTTCGATCCCTATGAGGGCTTCGAGAATGAGCACGAGATCGGCGGCCGCGGCGTTTCCGATCAGCTGGGCGGCACCGTATCTGCTGTTTATGCTGCCAAGATCATGAAGGATCTGGGCCTTCTGAACGAGAAGTACCGCATCATGGTGGTGGGTACGGTACAGGAAGAGGACTGCGACGGTCTCTGCTGGGAGTACATCTGCAAGGAGGATAAGATTCGTCCGGCCTTCGTGGTTTCCTCAGAGCCCACCGACGGCGGCCTCTACAGAGGACAGCGCGGACGTATGGAGATCCGCATTGACGTGAAGGGCGTTTCCTGCCACGGTTCTGCACCGGAGAGAGGCGACAATGCCATTTACAAGATGGCCGATATCCTGCAGGATGTCCGTGCCCTCAACAACAACGGTGACGCAGAGTCCACAGAGATCAAGGGTCTCGTGAAGATGCTGAATCCGAAGTACAACAAGGAGTGGAAGGAAGCACGTTTCCTGGGAAGAGGCACCGTGACCTGCTCTCAGATCTTCTATACCTCTCCGTCCCGTTGCGCAGTGGCGGATTCCTGTGCGGTTTCTCTGGACCGTCGTATGACCATCGGTGAGACCTGGGAGTCCTGTCTCCAGGAGATCCGTGACCTTCCCGCTGTGAAGAAGTACGGCGAGGATGTCGTGGTTTCCATGTACAACTACGATCGTCCTTCCTATACCGGACTGGTATATCCGATCGAGTGCTACTTCCCCACATGGGTGCTGCCGGAGGATCACAAGGTTTGCAAGGCTTCCGTGGCTGCCTATGAGGCGCTCTTCGGCGAGAAGCGTATCGGTGATGAGGAGACAGTAGCAGAGCGTGAGGTTCGCCCGCTGCTGGACAAGTGGACCTTCTCCACCAACGGCGTGTCCATCATGGGAAGAAACGGCATTCCTGTCATCGGCTTCGGACCCGGTGCCGAGGCACAGGCACATGCGCCCAACGAGATCACCTGGAAGAAGGATTTGGTGACCTGCGCTGCCTTCTACGCAGCTCTGCCGCAGTACTACGTTGACTAATGAAAAGGAGACTACAACAATGGATCAGAAGAAGCTGAGCGAGTATATTGAGGAGCTGAAGAAGCTCGATACCGAGAAGATGTATAACAACGATTTCTTCCTTACCTGGGAGAAGACCGACGATGAGCTGAAGGCGGTATGGACCGTGGCAGATGCCCTTCGGAATATGCGCGAGAGAAACATTTCCACAAAGGTTTTTGATTCCGGCCTCGGTATCTCCATCTTCCGCGACAACTCCACCAGAACCCGTTTCTCCTTCGCCTCTGCCTGCAACCTGCTGGGCCTGGAGGTGCAGGATCTGGATGAGAAGAAGAGCCAGATCGCACACGGCGAGACCGTTCGTGAGACCGCAAACATGGTATCCTTCATGGCGGACGTCATCGGTATCCGTGACGATATGTACATCGGCAAGGGTAATGCTTACATGCATGAGGTAGCGGATTCTGTGGAGCAGGGTCATAAGAACGGCATTCTGGAGCAGCGCCCCACACTGGTGAACCTGCAGTGCGACATTGATCACCCCACACAGTGTATGGCAGATGCGCTGCACATCATTCATGAGATGGGCGGCATCGAGAACCTGAAGGGCAAGAAGCTGGCAATGAGCTGGGCATATTCTCCGTCCTACGGCAAGCCCCTGTCTGTTCCCCAGGGTGTGATCGGCCTCTTCACCCGTCTCGGCATGGATGTGGTTCTGGCACACCCGGAGGGATATGAGGTAATGCCTGAGGTGGCTGAGATTGCGAAGAAGAACGCAGAGCAGTCCGGCGGCAGCTTCAAGGTGACCAATGACATGAAGGAAGCCTTCACCGATGCGGACATCGTATATCCGAAGTCCTGGGCACCGTTTGCTGCGATGGAGAAGAGAACCAATCTCTATGCAGAGGGCGACCAGGCCGGCATCGATGCACTGGAGAAGGAGCTGCTGGCACAGAACGCAGAGCACAAGGACTGGGCCTGCACCGAGGAGATGATGAAGCTGACCAAGGACGGCAAGGCGTTGTACCTGCACTGCCTGCCCGCCGACATTTCCGGCGTATCCTGCAAGGAAGGTGAGGTAGATGCTTCTGTATTCGATCGTTACAGAGATCCGCTGTACAAGGAGGCATCCTTCAAGCCTTACGTTATCGCAGCCATGATCCTGCTGGAGAAGTTCAAGGACCCGGCAAAGCTTCTCGAGAAGCTCGAGGCCCGCGGCCAGGAAAGAAAGATTACAGAATAAGAAAGTTTACATCAGGCAACTGATTGACAATTGAGAAAGCGGCGTAGTCAGGCAATGTAGCTGAAAAGGGCTATGCCGCTTTTGTTGTACGAAAAAACAGGGAGAATATGGGAGAGAACAGCATGAACGGAAGGAAGAAAAGAATCGTGATTGCGCTCGGCGGCAATGCCCTGGGTAAGAATCTGCCGGAGCAGATGCAGGCGGTGAAGACCACGGCGAAGGCCATTGCGGATCTGGTGGATGACGGCAACGAGGTGGTGATCGTACACGGCAATGGCCCTCAGGTGGGCGTCATCAACAATGCCATGGCGGCCTATGCGGAGACGGATGACAGTACAGCAACACCCCTGTCGGTCTGTGTGGCCATGAGTCAGGCCTACATCGGCTACGACATTCAGAATGCACTGCGGGAGGAGTTCCGGAACCGGGAGGAGATCGCGCCGCCGGTGGCCACGATGGTGACGCAGGTGCGGGTGTACCCGGAGGACCCGGCCTTCCAGAGCCCATCCAAGCCCATCGGTCGTTTCATGGATAAGGAAAAGGCACTGAAGGAGGCCGGTGAGCGGGGCTGGATCGTGAAGGAGGATGCCGGACGGGGCTATCGCCGGGTGGTGGCCTCCCCGAAGCCGCAGGAAATCATAGAACTGTCGGCCATCCGGGCCATGGTGGAGGACGGAAACCTGGTCATCTGCTGCGGCGGCGGAGGCATACCGGTGATCTCCCAGGGAAAACATCTGGCGGGCGTACCGGCGGTGATCGACAAGGACTTCGCGGCGGCATTGCTGGCACGGGATCTCCATGCGGACATGCTGATCATTCTGACGGCCGTGGAGAAGGTGGCCATTCACTACGGCACACCGGAGCAGCAGTGGCTGGAGGAGCTGACGCCGGAGGAGGCAGAGACTTATGCAAGGGCCGGTGAGTTTGCACCGGGCAGCATGCTGCCGAAGGTAGAGGCCGGCATTCAGTTCGCCCGCAGCGGAGAAGGCAGAACCGCCCTCATTACCCTGCTGGAGAAGGCCAGAGACGGACTGCAGGGAAAAACCGGTACACGGATTCGCATGAAATAAATATCGAGTCATTCTCTATGCGGATTGGACAGGATATGGTAATATTCCTTGTAACTAGGGAGTCAACTAAATATCAGGAGGTTGCATCATGAGTATGAATGCAAAAGCGGAAACGAAACTGAAGGGCTCGCTCTTCGAAATGGAAGGCACACCGGGGATCGGCGAGGTGCTTCCCATGGCACTCCAGCACGTTGTGGCCATGATTGTGGGCTGTGTGACCCCGGCCATCATCGTGTCCAATGCAGCGAGCCTGTCGGATGCGGATAAGGTGCTGATGATCCAGTCCGCGCTGGTGGTGGCGGCGCTGTCCACCCTGCTGCAGGTTTACGGACTGGGCAAAAAGGACGGACTTCATATCGGCTGTCGTCTGCCGGTGATCATGGGCATCAGCTTTGCCTATGTACCCTCCATGCAGGCCATTGCCGGCACCGGCGGTGTGGGAACCATTCTCGGGGCCCAGATTGTCGGCGGTATCATGGCTGTGATTGTGGGACTTTTTGTCAAGAAGATTCAGCGCTTCTTCCCGCCGCTGATCACAGGAACCGTGGTATTCACCATCGGACTTTCTCTGTATCCCACCGCCGTGAACTACATGGCCGGCGGCAGCTCCAGTGCGGATTACGGTGCACCCCTGAACTGGGCGATTTCCCTCATCACGCTGATCGTGGTGGTGGTCCTCAATCACTACGGCAAGGGCATCGTGAAGCTGGCCTCCATCCTCATCGGCATTGCGGTGGGCTATGCGATCGCGGCCTGCTGCGGACTGGTGAATTTCTCTTCCGCAGCCAGTGCAGCATGGTTCTCGCTTCCCCAGCCCTTCCATTTCGGCATCGTTTTTGATCCGGCAGCCTGCATTGCCATCGGCCTGCTTTTCGTGATCAACTCCATTCAGGCCATCGGTGATTTCACGGCGACCACCACCGGCTCTCTGGACCGCTATCCCAGCGGTGAGGAGCTGAAGAGCGGTATCGTCGGCTATGGTGTGACCAATGTGATCGGTGCAATGCTGGGCGGTCTTCCCACTGCATCCTTCTCGCAGAATGTGGGTATCGTCACCACCACAAAGGTGGTTAACCGCTGCGTCTTCGGCCTGGCAGCCCTGGTGATCCTCATTGCGGGTCTCGTGCCGAAGTTCTCCGCCATCCTGACCACCATTCCCCAGTGCGTACTGGGCGGTGCCACCATCACCGTATTTGCCTCCATTGCCATGACCGGTATGCGCCTCATCAATACGGAGAAGATGAACTACCGGAACACCAGCATTGTGGGACTCTCTGTGGCCCTCGGCATGGGCATTTCCCAGTGCCAGGCGGCGCTCGCCAGCTTCCCGGAAGCAGTCACCATCATCGTGGGCAAGAGTCCGGTGGTGGTTGCAACCCTGATCGCGCTGCTGCTGAACAGCATCCTGCCGAAGGAAATGGACAGTTAAAGTTATCGAAGGCTTTGCGGCAGCAAAGCCTTTGTTTGATTTTGGGAGAATAAATATGATGACTTTTTTGCAGGGATTGGACTGGAGCCCCCTTTGGATTTCCCTGAAGACGGGCTTTGTGGCCACCGTTTTCTCTTTTTTTCTGGGCATTTTTGCGGCCCGGAAGATCATGAAGCTGCGGCCCTCCCTGAAGGCGATACTGGACGGCATCCTGACCCTGCCCATGGTGCTGCCGCCGACGGTGGCGGGCTTTTTCCTGCTGCTTCTCTTCAGTAAGCGGCGGCCCTTCGGCATGTTCCTCTTTGATACCTTCGGCATCAAAGTGGTACAGTCGTGGCTCGGCTGCATCATCGCCGCCACCGTCATTGCCTTCCCCCTCATGTACCGGAACGCCCGGGCTGCCTTCGAGCTCATCGATGTGAACCTGGTTTACGCGGGACGGACCCTGGGCATGAGTGAATTCTCCATTTTCTGGAAAATTGTGGTGCCCACGGCGGGCCCCGGCATTGCCAGCGGCACCATCCTCACCTTTGCCAGAGCCTTGGGCGAGTACGGCGCCACATCCATGCTGGCGGGCAACATTCCCGGAAAAACAGCCACCATTTCCCAGCGTATCGCCATGGTCATTCAGGACCAGGACTATGTCACGGCAGGCATCTGGGTCAGCATTGTCCTGCTGATCGCGTTCCTGGCCATCTTCCTGATGAACCTGATTTCGAGTAAGGCGATCAAAAATGTACCCCGCTGGTAAGGAGGGCAGAGGCGTATGCTTAAGGTAAACGTACAGAAAAATTTCGGCGAATTTCAGCTGCACATGGATTTCACAGAGGAATCCCGGCGCATCGGCATCCTCGGGGCCTCCGGCTCCGGCAAATCCATGACCTTAAAGAGCATTGCCGGCATTCTGCAGCCGGATCAGGGAGAGATCGTCCTCAATGACCATGTGCTCTTTGACAGTGCGAAAAAGGTGAACCTTCGCCCCCAGGAGCGCCGCGTGGGCTATCTTTTCCAGAACTATGCCCTGTTCCCCACCATGACTGTGGCAGAAAACGTGGCAGCGGGGCTGCACGGCAGCAGGGCCGAAAAGGAAGCCCGGGTGGCGGAGATGCTGTTCAAGTTCCAGATCGGAGAGCTCGGCGGACGGCTTCCGGGGCAGCTTTCCGGCGGACAGCAGCAGAGAGTGGCGCTGGCCCGGATCATGGCCTATCAGCCGGATGTGATTCTCCTGGATGAGCCATTTTCCGCGCTGGACGTCTATCTTAAGGACCACATGCAGGAGGAGCTCATCGGCATGCTGGCGGACTATGAAGGCATCGTCATCATGGTGTCCCATTCCCGGGACGAGATTTACCGTTTTTCGGAGCGGCTGCTCATCGTGGACCAGGGACGCATCGTATCCCATGGAAACACCAGGGAAATCTTCGCCAATCCCCGCAGGCGGCAGGCGGCAATGCTGACGGGCTGCAAAAACCTGTCGCGGGCGGAGAGACGGGACAGCCATCGTCTCTATGCGGTGGACTGGGGCGTTGAGCTGACCCTCCGGCAGGAAATCCCGGCGGATATTAGGCATGTAGGCTTCCGAGCCCATGAGTTCCTGCCCATCTGGGGAGAGCGGCAGCAGAACTGCATTCGCTTTGCCCTGTCCAGCTTCGCAGAGCTGCAGTTTGAGCGAAATTACTATGTGACGCCGGAAACAGAAAATCCGGCGCGAAGCGACTTCCTGACCTGGTTCGTGCAGCGGGAGGACTGGCCGCGGCTGGACGAAAAGGGATACCCGGACTATCTGCAGTTTCCGGAAAAAGACATTATGCTGCTGTACTGAGGGGAGATGAAAATGGATGCACAGAAGTTTATTGATATTCTGGGGAGAGCGGGCAAGCTCAAAACCAATACCCGGCATTGCTGGACGGAGGGTGAACGGAAGGAGAGTGTGGCGGACCACAGCTATCGGATGACCCTGATGGCAATGCTGTTGACCGGAGAGCCGGGCTTCGCCGACATTGACCTGAACCGCGTGATCCGGATGTGTCTCATTCACGATCTGGGCGAGGCCTTCACCGGGGATATCCCGACCTTTGAAAAGACCGATGGGGATACGGCGAAGGAGGACCGGATTTTTGACGACTGGGTGGCGGATTTCGACAGTCCTCAGCGGGAGGAGTGGCAGGCGCTGCTGCAGGAAATGAATGCCCAGGAAACGGAGGAGGCAAGGCTCTACAAGGCGCTGGACAAGCTGGAGGCCATTCTTTCGCATGATGAGTCGGATGTGCATACCTGGCTGCCCCTTGAGCATGAGCTGCAGCTAAGCTACGGAAAGGCGGAGATCGCGCACTTCCCGACGCTGCAGGAGGTGCGGCTGCTGATCGATGCCTGGACCCGCCGGAAACTCAGAGAAGAGTTGTGAAATTTTTGACAAAACAGCCAAAAGCTATGCCGACATCCGAAAAAACTATCGTCAAAATGCGCATGTATCGATAGAAATGCTTTTCATAAAAGGGCAGATACGCTAAACTAGAGTCACTGCTGTTAAGAAAAGTGAATGCCAAGCTTTTTATGAAAGAGGATGTCCATGCAAGCGCTGTTCCCTAAGAAGCTGCCGCGGGTCGGTATGCGTATTGTGAAAACGTTGATTTCCTGCCTCGCTGTGGCGCTGGTTTACCAGTACCTGCTGGGCGGCCGCAATCCCTGCTTCGCCTGCATTGGCGCAGTTTACGGTATGGGCAATCAGTTTCAGGAGGGCTTCAAAAACGGCTTCAATCGCTTTGTGGGCACGCTTTTCGGCGGGCTTCTTGTGATCCCCTTCTACTGGCTGTACTATCATGATCCGCTGGGGATTCCGGAGAGCATCTATCTCGTGGCAGGTCTGTTCTGCGTGATCTATGTGAATCTTCTCTTCGGTGCCAACAATGCCATCCAGCCGGGTACGGTGGTCTACTTCGTGGTGATGTTCACCCAGCCCATGGAGGGCTATGTCAGCTATACGTTGGCCCGGATCGTGGACACCGGTGTGGGTGCGATCTTCAGCCTCGTCATCTCCATGCTCCATCCGTCGGAGCTGGACCGGCTTCACGGCTTCCGCCTGCGGGACACCCTGCATCTCTGGCGGCGCAGCAATGAGCGGTAGTGAAGAAGACAAGGGTATAAACAATTACCAAGTTTATAGGATAGGAAAGGGCGTCGCGAGGCTATCGCGATGCCTTTTTTGTATGCTATAATTGTCGCAGTTCAGTATCTTACCGGAAGGCGGCGGAGCAAGGAAGGCAGGAAAAGGGTATGTGTACGAAGCGCGGAAAAGCAGAAGTGCTGAATCAGAACGAAAGCAGTCGGAATGATGACCTGGAGGAGATGCGGGATATTCTGATTTCTGCCGGCATGGGAACCTGGCACATCGAGCTGATCGACGGGGAAGCGCCCCGGATGCGGGCGGATGAGAAAATGCAGGCACTGCTGGGAATCGATGCCCGCGATATGTCGCCGGAGGAGGTCTATGATGCTTGGTTTTCGCACATCAAGCCGGAGGCGCTCCCCTCTGTGCTGCGGTCTGTGGAAAATATGAAAAGCGGCCTGCGGGATGAGAACACCTATCTGTGGATTCACCCGCAGCTGGGAGAGCGCTATGTGCGCTGCGGCGGTACGGCTGTCACGGTGCCCGGCGGACATATCCTGCGGGGCTATCATTATGATGTGGATGCCCTGGTGCGGGAGCAGTTGGAGATGCAGGAGAAGCTGCGGCGCAGTGCGCTGGAGGCCAAAAAGGCGAACATTTCCAAGACGGATTTCCTCCGGAGAATGAGCCACGACATCCGGACACCGCTGAACGGCATCATTGGCATGCTGAAGATCTCGGAGCGCTACAAGGACGATCCGGTGAAGCTGGCAGAGAGCAAGAAAAAAATCCTCCACTCCGCGGACTATCTTCTGGATCTCGTGAACAACGTGCTGGACATCAGCAAGCTGGAGTCCGGGGATATAAAGCTGGAGGAAAAGTCCTTCCACATGGGAGAGCTGCTGACGAAAATGCTGTCGGCGGTGGAAGCCAGCGCGAGCCAGCATGACATTTCACTCGAGGGCGGAAGGACGGCCTCGCACATTACACATTATCATCTCATCGGCAGCGGTGCGTATCTCAATCGTGTGCTCATGAACCTGGCCTCCAATGCCATCAAATACAACCGCCCCGGCGGAAGCGTGCGCCTGTACTGCAACGAGATTTTCTGTGACGAAGACATTGCCGCCTTCGAATTTATCTGTGAGGACAACGGTCTGGGCATGAGTCCGGCGTTCCAGACCCACGCCTTCGAGCCCTTTACCCGGGAGAATAAGGAGACCACCACGGGCTTTTCCGGATCCGGTCTGGGACTTTCCATCGTGAGGGAGCTGGTGACCATGATGGGCGGCAGCGTTCAGCTGGAAAGTGAGGAAAATGTCGGCACACGCTTCACGGTACGTCTGTCCTTCCGGATCGATCACAATGCAGAAGCTACGGCTATGGCTGCGCCGGAGACGGCGGAGCCGCTGCAGCTGCAGGGGCGTATGGCACTGCTGGCAGAGGACAATGACCTGAACATGGAAATTGCGGAGATCCTTCTGAGCGATGAGGGGCTGGGGGTCGTGGAGGCGAAGAACGGAAAGGAGGCCCTGGAGAAGTTTGCGGCCTCTGCACCGGGGCAGTTCAGCTACATCTTCATGGACGTCATGATGCCCATTATGGACGGCCTCGAGGCCACCCGTCAGATTCGAGCCCTGGAGAGAGCGGATGCCAAAAGCATTCCCATCATCGCCATGACCGCCAATGCCTTCACGGAGGACAAGGAGGCCTGCCTCAACGCAGGCATGAACGCCCATCTGGCGAAGCCCATTCGCCGGGAGGAACTCCGGAAGGCGATACAGGAGTTCAGTTAAATAAATTCTTTTGTTGATTAGGTGCTTTACTATGACAGTTACGGAAATTACGGAATTGAGCGCGGAGCTGCTGCTCCGCTATTATGAAAATGACCTGCAGCTTTTTCTGGATCATTGCCACGAGGATGTATTCTGGCTGGGACCGGCGAAGGAGCAGATGATCCGCACGAAGGCGGCACTGGTGGAGGCCTTCGGAAAAGAGGAGAATCCCCTGCGCTTTACGGTCAGCAACCTGACGGCCACACCCTTTCATCTTTCTGCCCAATGCAATGAGGTGCTGCTGTGCTTTATGGTCACTACCTTCTGGCCGGACGGGAGCAGCAACACCGTGCACCAGCGGATCACGCTGACCTGGGAAAAGGACAAGATTCGGGTCTGCCACATCTCCAATTCCATCGATTATGATGTGCGGGACAATATCTATCCGGTGCATTACCTGGAGAGCCATCCGCAGATGACCCTGTATACAGAATCCTCGCAGAAGCTGTCCTTTCGCGGCGTGAACCGCTCCATCCTCTATACCGACTCTGCCCGGGTGATGTATCTGGAGAGCACCGGCAACCATACCCGGCTCCACCTGGACGGGGACAGCCAGTGCTTTGTGTGCACGGAACGCCTGTCCGCCATTGCCAGGCACATGCCACAGGAATTTCTCCGCTGCCACAGCAGCTACATGGTGAATCCCCTGCATGTGCAGTCCAT